>JAFTPY010000205.1 GCA_017463035.1 Lachnospiraceae bacterium | reverse complement strand
GTTTCCAAATAATACTCCAACCAGGCCGGATCCTCGGATACAGGAGGAGCATCCTTTCCTGCATTCGGCAATTCCGCCGCACGAATTTCTTCCGCTTTACAACGGGCACAATACTGGCGATACAACTCCGCAACCACCTCCGGAAGCACCTTGCTCTCCTGAAGGTAACGGCCCCTTCTCACATACAACTCCGACAGGAAACGTCCCAAAGACGCCGTAAGCCGGCCGCTGTACTCTTTGTTTCCTTCCAATATCGTCAATAAATCTCCGGAAGCTTTCACAGAAAACGCAAACACCGTCATCTCCTCCGTTGCGATGCAGTCGGCACCGTAACAGCCGTCATATAAATCCCAAACGCCCAGAAAATCGCCGCTGACTACCGGCACACCGACATTCGAGCCCACCAGTCTGCCTTTCCCTTTCAGCACGACAAAAACACCGTTCGCCTCAACCCCTGCTTCGAACAGCTTCTCTCCTTCCGGTACCTGATTCATTGCATTCATTTTCATAGTAATCGCCATTTTTCAACCCCGCTGTAAAAATAATGATTCCAAAGAACAGTATACTCCTTTTTCGCTATAAATGAAAGCTATTTTTCAATCTTCTTGCCCTTTCGACGCAATTCCCCGAAAAATTCTCGCAACAGTTCCGTACACTCCTCTTCCAGCACCCCGTTTTCGAATTGCACCTTATGGTTTAAGCCCGGCGTATTCAGTATATTTAACACGGACCCCGCGCATCCGGCCTTCGGATTCATACAGCCTGCCACTACCCGCGGAATCCTTGCCTGTACAATGGCACCGGCACACATCGGACACGGCTCCAACGTAACATAAAGGGTACATTCCTCCAGGCGCCAGTCCCCGAACAATTTGCTTGCTTTTTTTATTACCGCAATCTCCGCATGGGCAAGTGTGGTTTTATCGGTATTCCGGCGATTGTAGCCTCTGGCCACGATTTTCCCGTCCTTTACCAGCACACAGCCGATGGGTACCTCCGCAAGCTTTGCCGCCTTTTTTGCCTGACGGATTGCTTCCCGCATAAACCCGGCATCTTCCTCTTCCTTTTTTTTCTGCCGTTCTGCCAATAACTCGGCCTCCCGCTTTTCCTTCTCCGCCTTTGCCTTCTGCCGGCGCAAAAAAGCACGTTCCTTTGCCTCTCTGTCTTTTCTCTGTCTGTTACACCCGTTTCCTTATGATTCGTTTCCATCCGACACCTCTGTCCTGTAATATTCCCGCTCTTCCTCCGTCACAAAGCCCAGCTTCCGGTAAAGTCTCTCCGCCGGTACATTTTGGGAAGATACCTGCAACCGGAGCACCGCATCCGGTCTTCCCGCATATTCCTTTGCGATTCCAACCATAAGGCCGGTGGCCATTCCTTTCTTCCGAAACTCCGGTTTTGTCTCCAGACCGAACAAATAGCACTGTCTGCCCTCATTCGTAACCAGCACCCTGCACTCCGCGGCCTCCGCCCCGTCACAAATCAGAACATACCGCAGGGTTCCGTCCCCCTCCGGCGCCTCCTCTTTTTTTATCTCTTTTCCCTTCTCAAAACAGCCCGGCTCTGCCTCTGCCAGTTTCTTCATCCCGATGCGGAGCATATATTCCGACCATTCATGAACAAAACAAATCCCCTTCACCTTTTCCAAATCAAAGCCGCAGGCAGGATCCCTCACCGTGTAGATTTGTTTCACAAAAACCCGTCCGCACTCCTTTATCGCACTTTGAAACAAAGCTCCCAACGGAGCCTTATTCTCCCGAAACTCCGCCACCGTAAGCTCCGCCCGTTCCTCATCCGGAAAAAACACCGTCAAAAGTCCTTTCGGACGTAACCTGCTTCCGCAAAAGAAAAAGCACGACGCATCCGATAAGGCATTCATCTCGCTTTCCAAAAAAAGCGACGCGGACACTCCGCCCCGCTCCTTTGCTTTTTCTGTTTTTCTTTGCAATCTCCTCTGCTCCCGTCGCCCCAGTCTTCCGGCCATCCGTATCATATCCGCTGTACTCCCGCTTTTCGATTTCACATAAATTCCATATAAAAATCATAACATAGAAACACAAAAAAACCAATAAAAAAACGTAATATTTTATGAATCTTTTTCCTGCTTCTTGCAGTTCCGGTTCTTTTGTGCTATTCTATACAAAACCCGTAGGTTGTTTGTTTTTTGGGAGGGAATTATGAACACATCGGCTCTGAAGAATTATATAAATAAATTACTGCAGCAGCTTCGGCTGTTTGCATCGGAATGCCTTGTTCCGGCACTCCTTATTAATCTGTGCATCGAAGGCTTCTCACGGGAATCCCTGATTCGTCCGTTGTTTTATCCGTTTCAGGCACCCCTTGTTTTTCTTTACAATACATTACTTATCTGTACTACCCTTTCTGTTTCTTTTTTCTTTAAAAAACGGAAATTTGTACGTTACTTCATTCTTACGCTTTGGCTCGCGGTAGGTATCACGGACTTCGTTTTACTGCAATTCCGTACCACGCCGTTTACGGCGGTTGACCTGCTTTTGCTGGATTCCGCCTTTTCTATTATGGGACATTATTTAACCCCGTTCCAGATTGTTCTGGTTGTACTTGCGATTCTTCTCGCCGTCGGTATCGGCATTTATCTTTTTTTACGCGCAAAAAAAGAAACCACCGGGACCTCACGCATTTACGCGGGATTGGTTTTCGGCCTGTTTCTTTTGGTAAGCATATGTTCCACCAAGCTGTTTGTTTCCTGCGGCGTTCTGGAACGAAACTTCGGGAACCTGGCTCAGAGCTTCCATATCAACGGTCTCCCTTATTGCTTCTTTTCCAGCGTATTCGGTACCGGCATATCCAAACCGGTTTCCTACTCGGAGGATGAAATCGACCGTATTATGTCTTCCATCACAAATTCTCCGGCACCGCAGCCTACACTGTCTCCGGATATCGTAACTCCGACCGTTACGACTCCTCCGAAGCAGGATGACACCCCGGCGGCAACGGCAACTCCGGTTCCGGAGTTCACCGAGCCTGTCGACACGGCGTACCCGAATTTTATCTTTTTACAACTGGAATCCTTCTTTGACCCGACCCACATCAAAGGAGCAACCTTTTCTGCGGACCCGGTTCCAACCTTCCGCAATCTGAAAGAAACCTGCTCCTCCGGCTTTTTATCGGTTCCGTCCATCGGTGCGGGTACCGCCAATACGGAGTTCGAGCTTTTGACCGGCATTAATCTGGACTTTTTCGGTCCCGGAGAATATCCGTACAAAACCGTATTGAAGGACACCCCTTGCGAAAGCATCGCGTATAACCTTTCCTCTCTCGGTTTGACGGCCCATGCCCTTCACAACAACGACGGTACCTTTTACGAACGCCACAAGGTGTTTTCCCGGTTAGGCTTCGACACCTTTACCCCGATTGAATATATGGGTACTTATTACACCACACCGTTAGGCTGGGCAAAGGACGATATTCTTCTTCCGAATATTTTAAGCGCCCTGAATTCCACGGACGGACAGGATTTTATCTATACCATTTCCGTTCAGGGCCACGGCTCCTATCCGAAAGAGGAACTATTGACCAATCCGAAAATTACCGTAGACGCTCTGCCGGAGGAACTGAAGGAAAATTACTACGAGATTCTTTATTTTGTAAATCAGCTGTATGAGATGGATCGCTTTTTATACCGCCTGACCGAGGCTCTGGAGGGATACGAGGAGGAGGTTGTACTTGTCCTCTACGGAGACCACCTTCCGACCTTTCCGTTTACGGATGATTTACTGACAAACGGCAATATTTACGAAACGGAATACGTCATCTGGACCAACCGGCCTTCCGGCGAAACCGAAAAAAAGGATTTGGAAGCCTATGCCCTTTCTTCCTATGTATTGGACCTCTATGACATTCATGAGGGACTGTTTACCCGTTTTCATCAGACACAAGCCGGCTCCGATACTTATCAGGAGGATATGAAGCTGTTGGCCTATGATGTTTTGTACGGATCCTATGAAAGCTATGAGGGAATCCTTCCGTTCCAGCCTACGGACTTACAATTCGGCATTGTCCCGATTTCAATCCGGACCGTACTTTTTCAAAACAATCTCAAGGATTATTACTGCCTGTTTATTAACGGAGAGAACTTTACACCGTACAGCATGGCCTACATTAACGACGAACCTTGCGTCACCACTTATATTAACCCGCAGTTAATCTCCGTTACCGGATTCGAACCGTCGGAAGAACTGATTATCCGTGTGGCTCAGGTAGGGAATGACTCTTATCCCCTCTCTTATACGGAGCCGTTTACCGTTACGGTTTCCATGGAGGATTACCCGCAAGACTAGTGTTTTCAACACTTTGTGAGAAGCCAATCGCAATAATTGACTGGCTTTTCCGCGGAAATTATGATAAAATCGACCCATGTGTTTTATTCACATTCTAATCTTAAGGAGGTTTACACATGAAAAAGAAACTTCAGGTAATGCTTTCCGTTGTGGTTGCAACAGCCTTTCTTGCTGCCTGTAACAAAGCTCCGGAACCGGCAACTACCGATATTACACCTACCGTTGCGGTAGAAAACCAGGATGACACTACACCGACCGAGGCTCCGACCGCTACCGTGGCTCCGACTGCCACCGCAGCCCCGACTCCGGAACTGTTACCGACGCCGACGCCGGCTCCTACCGCCACTCCGCGTCCGGACATCTCCAATGTGAGCCTGAAGGAGATTTATAAAGATTACTTTATGGTGGGCACCATCTATCAGGGCTTTTCCAAAGCGGATTTTGACAGAAACGACCACGATTTGATCAATCAGCACTTCAATGTAATTACCGCAGAAAACATTATGAAGCCGGAATATATGCAGAATCCGGAAGGTACCTTCCATTTCCAGGTACAGGATTATATGGTGGAGCTGGCCGAGAAAAACGGTCATACCGTAATCGGTCATACTCTTGCATGGCATAATCAGTCCGGTGATTTCCTCGGCAAAAAGAACAAAGAAGGAAATCCGGTTACCCGTGAAGAAGCAATCCAGCAGTTAAAGGACCACATTTACGGCGTTGCCGGCCACTACAAGGGAAAGATTTATTCCTGGGACGTTTTAAATGAGGCCATTCAGGACGGTGCCAAGTTACCGGCAGACGGCGACTGGACCAAATGTCTCCGTAAATCCCAATGGACCGAGTCCATCGGACCGGAGTTTGTCGCTATGGCATTCCAATTTGCTCACGAGGCAGATCCGGATGCGCTTCTTTACTACAACGACTACGGCTTAAACGGCAAGGAGAAATCCGAGATTGCAGCCGCAATGATTTCCGATTTGCGTTCCCAGGGTGTTCCGATTCACGGTATCGGC
Source organism: Lachnospiraceae bacterium (assembly GCA_017463035.1). Taxonomy (GTDB): domain Bacteria; phylum Bacillota; class Clostridia; order Lachnospirales; family Lachnospiraceae; genus SIG307. Next base: position 5,677 of record JAFTPY010000205.1, on the reverse strand, counting down.
ATGCAGTCCCACTACGGAATCGACACCTCATTGGGTTCTGTTCGCAGAAGCTTGGAGCTGTTCTCCTCCATCGAAGGACTTCGCATTTCCGTTACAGAGTTGGATGTCGCTGTTCCGAATGCGAACGGAAAGCTCTCTGCCCAAAATGAAAAAAAGCAGGCTGTTTACTATGCAAAGCTGTTTAATCTTTACAAAGAATTCGGCGATGTCATCGAGCGAGTTACCATCTGGGGCTACCGCGATAACACCAGCTGGGTAAGCGACAGCTGCCCGATGCCGTTTGACAAGAATTTAGAGCCGAAGGAAGCTTTCTATGCAATTATGGATCCGGATGCTTATCTGGCTGCCGCAGAAACCGAAGAAAAAGTAGTGGCTCGTGTTGCAAACGGCTTTAACGGTACTCCGGAAATCGACGGCAAAAAGGAAGCGGTATGGTTACAGAAGACGCTTCCGTACAAGATTAACACCGCATTGTATGCATGGCAGGGCGCAAAGGGTACCGTTCGCGTTTTATGGGATGAGCACAACATTTACGCTTTGTTTGAAGTAGAAGACAGCGTATTAAACGCAGATGCGGCAAACACCTACGAGCAGGACTCCATCGAGCTGTTCCTTGATCCGGAAAACATGAAGGAAGATTACTATACCGACTTTGCCGGCCAGTACCGCGTAAACTATAAGGGTGAATTGTCCTTCGGTACGGTTCCGACCACAGAGGGCGTAAAAGCTGCCGCTACAACGACCGCAAACGGTTATATTGTAGAAATCGCGATACCGGTAAAGACTGCTCTTTCCGCCGGTATGACCCTCGCTTTCGATGCCCAGATTAACGACAGTAACGAAATGGGCGCGCGTCAGAGCGTTATGAAGTTTAACGATACCACGGACAATTCCTACACTTCCGCAGTACTTTGGGGAGACTTGCTGTTAAAGAATTAATTCCGCGTGTAGTATTTCATACATAAATATTTCCCCCGCAAAGTGCATCCGGTGTATGCCGCAGGCACTTTTGCGGGGATTTTTGTATGCCTTTGTGAATTTTTTCTTAATCCTATATTTTCTTATAGCTTTTTTTTGATTTTCCATGTATACTGGGTAAGGAATAAAGGAAAGGAGGAACTCCTTTTGAAACACATCTTTATTTTAAATCCAAATGCCGGACACGGCACAACACAAAAAGAACTGGAAGATAAACTAAGCGGTACCTCCTTTGACTGGCAGCTTTACACCACCACTGCTGCCGGAGATGCGGTTCGTTTTATTCGGGAATGGTGTGACTCCCACCCGGAACCGGTACGGTTTTATGCCTGCGGAGGTGACGGCACCATACACGAAGTGGCAAATGCCGTCTACGGTTATTCACAAGCCTCCATGTCCTGCTACCCGGTAGGAAGCGGTAACGATTTTGTAAAATACTACGGAGGAAAAGAGCGTTTTCTGGATCCGGTGGCATTATGCTCCGCTCCCGAGGTCTCCATTGATCTGATCCGTGTAAATGACCGTTATGCAATCAATGCCTGTCATTTCGGGTTGGATTCTTGTGTAGCTTCCGTGATGGACAAAATCCGGCACAAAAAAATCATCGGCGGAAAACGTTCCTACCCGATCAGTGTGCTTTATGCCTTCTTTAAGGGGATGCGCCATAAAGCTACGGTATCGGCAGACGGAGAGATTATCTGTGACAAAGAGTTTCTACTCTGTACCGCTGCCAACGGAACACATGTAGGCGGTTCCTACCGCTGCGCTCCCCGTTCCGACAACTCCGACGGCTACATGGAGTTCTGCCTGGTTCGGCGTATTTCGCGCCTGCGCTTTTTGTCGGTAATCAAAAAGTACAAAGAAGGCTCTCACTTGGATGACCCGTCTTTGAAAAAGTTCATTGTTTACCGGCGTTGCAAAACCATGCAGGTTTCCGCTCCGGAGGGCTTCCTTGTCTCCCTGGACGGTGAAGTACACTGCATTTCTTCCTTTACGGCAGAAATCATTCCCTCCGCAATCCGCTTCGCGGTTCCGGAAAAAAAGTAAAATTTGCCGGCTTTGCCGGTTATCAGAAAGGATTAGTATTATGTTATTCAAACGATTTTTAACCATTGCAACTCTTTCCGTACTCTTACTCACTTCCTTTGCGGCTTGTTCCAAGAAGGAAAACAAAGAGCAGGAAAACGAATCTACTCCGACCATCGCTATTTCCGGAGATGAAACTCCGACGACTACTCCGGTACCGGACGTCATCACCATAGGCGGTGCCTTTGCACGTGAAAATGCCTACCTGTCCTTCGGCATCGTAGAAAGCTCCTGGACGGTTTCCGGCTACTTTTTCCCGGAAGAAGAAGATGCGGAGCCGTTGGTTTTATCCGGAACTGCCGAATTCGAAGGGAAGGCAGAGCTTTCCTATACGGATGACAATAACAGCCTGACCTTTGTTTTTGCTGCTGATTCCGTTACCGCTACCGTAAACAAAGGAACGGACTATGCTGCTTTTGCCGGTACCTACGCACGTATCGAAACCGACTCCTCGGAAATTATTCTTACTCCGGAGAAAGACTCCGAAGCAGAGATTTTAGGACGTATCGCTCTGACCCATTATATGGTGAATGCGGAAAACACCGAAGGCTCCGTTGATATTACGGCACTTAAGTTCGACTCAAAGTATATGGAGGCTTTCCTTCTTGCATACGCCGATTTGTTCCTTGTTGACAAGGCCGATTTTCTTCCGGAGGTATCGGATAAGTATCTTTGCTATACCTATACCAAGGATGCTTTGGATGACTTATTACTCACTGTAACAGCCGGTGCCTTTGATACCGCACAGCTCAATATCACCGACAGCGGTATTGTCTCCAAGGACGGAAACTATTACATTCCGTGTCAGGGAAAGATTGCCGGCGGACTTACCGTATCCTCGGAAAATCAGAATGCGGCTTCCGGAAGTATTTCCTTAGGCGGTGTCGTAGCAAAGCCGGACGGAACCCGCTATGACCTTACGCTGACGCTTTCCACTAAGGAAAACAGTGCTGCCGGTTCTATCGGTGTACAGATTACTTCCGTAGATTGCAAATTTGTAAAATAATTTGCAAGATTTACACATTTTTTCTTTACAAACCGCATAGAGTGTTGTATGCTTAATGATGCGGGCGAGGTGAGTGCTCACTTTGCCCGCATCGCTTTTGGGACAGGTGAGGCCGTACGGCTGATTCCTGACCGGTGGTATAGTCCACGAACTCCGAAAGGGAGCCGAACCGGTGAGACCTTGGTCAATTCCGGTACCGACGGTATAGTCCGGATGGGAAAAAGGAGGATATAACTATGAACAACACCAAAAGTAGCAACCCGCAGTCTATCTCAACCACAGCCAAATTGACCATCACGGCCATGTTCGGCGCCCTGGCAGCCCTTCTCATGCTGCTGGAATTCCCTATCTTTTTTACATTACCTTTTATTAAACTGGACTTTTCCGATGTTCCGGTTATTTTAGGTGCGTATATGTTGGGCCCGCTTTGGGGATGTGTCATCGGCGGAATTAAAATTGCGCTGAATTTCGTGTTAAACGGCACTATCACCGGCGGTATCGGCGAACTGGCAAACCTGATGTTTACCCTTGCCTATGTGCTTCCGGCCAGCCTCATTTACCGCGTAAAGCGCACCAAGGGCGGAGCTGTGGTAAGCCTCATCGCGGCTACCGTAATTGCCTCGGTGGTTGCTGTAATCTTAGACTGGTTTGTGGTATTCCCGGTATACATGAAGGCCTTCCATCTCGATATGGAAACCATTCTCGGTATGGCAACCGGTGCAAACTCTCTGGTAAAGAACGAAGGAACCCTCATGTGGCTTTCCGTATTCCCGGCAAATATGCTGAAATACGCCTGCGCCTCCGTGATTACCTTCTTCGTGTATTCACCGCTGCGGAAGCTGATTAACTCTGTGACGCACAAGTAAAAAAAGAGTCCGCTTTGCGGACCCTCGCACCAAGTGCTGTAGTCTCCCAACTACAGCACTTTTTTATTTCGTTCTTCTCTTTATGAAACACATAAAGATGTCATCTTCATATGCTCCGCGCTCCTTCTCATCCGTTGTTGTTTATTTTATCCGCGTTTTATGCTTCCGTAAACACATTCGCCAGCTTCGCAAACTCCGCCAGCGTTAACGCCTCACCGCGAATCGTCGGGGAATATCCGCACTCTTCCAATGCCTTTGTCACTGCCTCCTTTGAAAAGGAAAGCTCCGGCGAATTGGTGAGCCCGTTTACCAAAGTCTTTCTGCGCTGGGCAAAGGATGCACGAATCAGCTTGAATAACAGCTTCTCATCTGCCACCTCTACCGGCGGCTTGCCGTGCAGTGTAAGGCGAATTACCGCAGAGCCCACATTCGGCCGCGGCATAAAGCAGTTCGGCGGTACGTTTGCCGCAATGTACGGCTCCGCGTAATACTGCACCGCCAAAGAAAGCGCACCGTAATCTTTGCTGCCCGGTCCCGCCTGCATGCGGTCCGCCACTTCCTTCTGCACCATAACCGTGATGGATGCAAGCGGAACACCGGCCTCAAACAGTCCCATAATAATCGGTGTGGTAATGTAATACGGCAGATTTGCCACCACTTTTATCGGGCGACCACCGTTCTCTTCCTCTGCCAGTTTCTTTAAATCCAGCTTCAGCACATCGGAATTAATAACCTTTACGTTGTCGTAAGCCGCAAGGGTATCTTCTGTTAAAATCGGAATCAAGTTCTTATCAATTTCCACCGCAATGACCTTCCCCGCATTCTCACACAAATACTGGGTCATGGTACCGATTCCCGGACCGATTTCCAGGACGCAGTCATCCTTTGTAATGTCCGCTGCACGGATAATCTTTTCCAATACATGAGTATCGATTAAAAAGTTCTGCCCGAACTTCTTTTGGAAATTAAACCCGTATTTATTTAAAATCGCTATGGTTTCTTTTGGATTTCCTAAGGTTGCCATACGTATCCTTTCCTGTCGGATTTGCAATCGTTTCCAACTGTTTTCTGTTAAATTTACATTGCCTGTGTTTTTCCCCTTCTACATAAGGCGATACAACGCCTTGGCATTTCGTTCCGTCAAACGTTCCACTTCCTCTACGGTCAATCCCCGCAGATTCGCTATCTCCTCTATCACAAGCGTAAGCAGTGTGGAATCGTTCCGTTTTCCCCGATGCGGTACCGGTGCCAGATACGGACAATCCGTTTCAATCACCAGCTTATCAAGGGGCATGGTTTCCACCACTTCCTTTAACTTCTTCCCGTTTTTAAAGGTCACCACACCGCCTACACCGATGTAAAAGCCCATATCGGTATATTCCTTCGCAATCTCCGCCGAACCGGAAAAACAGTGGATAACGCCCCGGAGTTTTCCACCGGATTGTTTATAAGCTTCTCTCATAATCTCCAGTGTTTCCTGCGTAGCCTCTCTGGAATGAATCACCACCGGTAAATCCTTTTCCACCGCCAGTTCAAGCTGTCTGATAAACCACTGCCGCTGTACCTCGTGAGGTGCAGTGTCCCAGTAATAGTCCAATCCGATTTCTCCGATGGCAACGATTTTTTCCTCATCCGCCAACCGGGAAATCTCCTCAAACATCTCCTCGGTCAACTCCCCCGCATGATCCGGGTGAATGCCCGCCGCACCGTACACAAAGGAATACGTTTCGGTCAGTTCCCG
>JAFTPY010000204.1 GCA_017463035.1 Lachnospiraceae bacterium | reverse complement strand
TCCAGAGCGAGAAGACCACAAAGAAGCTGGAAAAGCAGTTCCTTACCACAGACAGCGGGATTGAGATTAATATTCCGATGGAGGAGTATAATAACAAGCAGCATGTGGAGTTTATTACAAACCCGGACGGAACGATTTCTGTATTGATTAAGAATGTAAACCGTATTACAAGTAAGTAACGCAAGGCTCCGGAAAGAGTGACTTGTCCGAGGTGATAAGTCGGAAAAATATGAGAATTTGACGGCCCCTTGCAGGACATCAGTCGTTATGACGGTCCCGCAGGGCTGTTTTACATTCGATGTCCACGAGAATAATATCCGGACCGATTTGTTTGATGTTGCACCAGGGAATGACATATTCACAGGTATCGCCGAAGAAGCCGAAAAACTTACCCGGTCCCGGCACAATGATTTTTTCGAGACAGCCGGTACACAGGTTAAATTCCACGTCACCCACATAGCCTAAGCGGGCGCAGTCTCTACAGTTAATGACTTCCTTTTGACGCAAATCGCACAGACGCATAAAAGACCTCCGAGAAAGGGATATAATTTATTATATGTAGGACTTAGAAATGATTGACGCAAAAGTTTTATTGTGGTAAAGTTTTAATATGGGTATGTAAGATTCGTTTTACAAAAGAGGGGGACACTATGAAACCGTTAAAGAAAAGAATTCGTCAATATATGCTGAGGGTTACCGGAACACTGATGATTGTGATTCTGGCTGTTGTTGTATGTATTCAGGTTTTTGCGGAACGCCGCAGAGAACATGAAAAATCTTTAGGGGTATTGGCACAGATTGAGCAGTTTATCAAAGAAAATGTAATTGCGGAAGGCGAGGGGCAGAGTGCGTACTCCAATATGTTTTCGTTAATCAAGGTGAATTCCGATGCGGATTATTATGTGATTGCGGAAGCAGACGGAACAATTCTGGGTACTACCGTAAAATCGACGTTGGGAAGCTTGTGTGAGGACATGGGCCTCAGTCTGAAAAGGGTGAAGGAGGATACCAACGGTTTTTATGCAAAAATCAACGGAACCCGGTTCTATTGTGTGTTTCAGAAGGTGGGGACCGAGTATGTGGGACGTTGTTCGGATTGCGGAAAAATATATGAACGGGTACCTACAACTGCGTTGGTTTTTTGCATCTGCTTAATAACGATTGCCGGTATTTTGACTTATGTGGTCAGCCGTTACATGAATCGTTATGTGGTGGACGGGATTCACGAAATTAATGATAAGTTGTGCAGTATTACAGAAGGAAACATGGAGGAAAAGGCAGATATCCGGACCAGTGAGGAGTTTTCGGAGCTGAGCGATTATATCAATACGATGGTCAGCAGTCTTTCGGATACCACCAGTAAGATTTCTTATGTGCTGAGCAAGACGAACATGTTTATCGGTGTGTATGAATACAGAAGGGGCGCAAAGCAGGTTCGTTGTACAGAGTATATTCCTCGAATTTTTTCGCTGGAGCTGGATGAATGGAGGTTGTTGACCTCGGACTACGAAATATTTAATGAGTTTATCGAAAAGGTCCGTTCCAATCCGTGTGAAGGGGAGCCCGGCGTGTATGTGCTTTCCGAGGAACCGGAGCAGTATGTAAGATTAGAGGAATTGGAAATCGGAAATGAAGTGTTCGGCGTAGTCATTGACGAGACGGAGGATATTTTAAAGCGGAGACAAATCGAAGCGGAGCGGGATGTGGATTTGCTGACCGGATTATATAACAGACGTGGTATGGAGACGCAGATGTCGTTATTGTTCCAAAAACCGGAAAACCTGCGATATTCCGCACTGATAATGATTGATGCGGACGGTTTGAAAGGTATTAACGATACCTACGGACACGAGATGGGAGATGCTTACTTGAAGAAAGTCGGCAGTGTTATTAATAATTTCGGTATTCAGAGCAGTTTGTCGGCACGTGTCGGCGGCGATGAATTTGTACTGTTTTTGTATGATTATGACGGGGAAGACGAATTGTTAAATACGATTCGTACCATAGAGTATATTCAGGGTCACAGTACCGCAAGGTTAAATGATAATCTGACGGTGCCGCTTCGTTTTTCTTTCGGTTATTGTATGATGCGGGACGGTATTTCTTATGAAGAGATGTTGAAGACGGCAGACGAGCGGATGTACGAGAACAAACGAAAGAGAAAGGCTGAGGCAGCGAAGGACCAGTGTTCGTAGCAATGGCGGCATGGGCGAATGAGCACACATATTTGTAGAAGGAGATAGGGGAGGACGACGTTTGAAAACGACAAAAGAAAAAAAGGTACAGCATATGACGGAGCTGGCGGCATATAAGAGAGGACTTTGGAAGCAACCTCAGCTAAGAAACTTGTTTCTGGAGCTGACCATGGAATGCAATGAACGATGTCTCCATTGCGGCAGCCGGTGCGGGGAAGTGACCAGTGAACTTTTGAGCGTTGAGACATATAAGCGATTTTTGGACAAGATAAAAGCGGATTTCGGAACAGAGGGAATCATGCTTTCCATTACGGGAGGCGAACCGCTTCTTCGTCGGGAGTTTTTCGAAATTATGGGCTATGCACATCGGCTTGGGTTTCACTGGGGCATGACCAGTAACGGAACGTTGATTGATGAGACGGTGGCAAAACGGTTGCAGGAATGCGGCATGAGTACGATTTCTATCAGCATTGACGGACTACCGGAGACTCACGATTGGTTTCGGCAGACACCGGGCGGGTATAAGGCGGCCATGAAGGGTGTGGAAGCCCTGATAGAAAACGGAAGTTTTCAGCATGTACAGGTGACGACGGTTGTACATAAAAAGAATCTCGGGGAACTGGAGGCACTTTATCATATCCTGGAAAACGTGGACATTGATTCCTGGAGGATTTTAAATATTGAGCCCATCGGACGGGCGGAAACGATGCCGGAGCTTCTTTTGACACCGAAGGAAACGGTATCCGTGCTGGATTTTATCAAGGAAAAGCGCAGGCAGGGGGAACCGGTACAGTACGGATGCTCCCATTACCTCGGTACAGAGTACGAGAGAGAGGTCAGAGACTGGTATTTTCTTTGTAATGCAGGCATTTATACGGCATCCGTGATGGCAAACGGTGATATCGGGGCTTGTCTCGATATTGAGCGGCGTCCGGAGCTGATTTACGGTAATATTTTAAGGGACGATTTTACCGAGGTCTGGAAGAACGGGTTCGGAGCCTATCGTCGGAATTTGTACGAAGACAATGCGGCGTGCAGTGCATGCAAAGAACGGGAATTTTGCGGCGGCGGAGCCTTCCATAGCTGGGATTATGACAAAAAGAGACCGAAGATGTGTTTTAAGGGAACGTTGTTTTAGTGCCGGATGGAACAGGATGATGGGAAAGGGGATTGCATGAGAAAAAGATCGAAGTTCTTGGTTACGGCATCCATATTTGCGGTGGCGATGAATATGAACGGATGTGGTGCGTACGGACCGCCGGATGAGTTTGATCCGTGGTGGAATATCGCGGAGCCGGCGTATGGGGTGCCTTATTATTATGAGGAGCCGATGGCGACCATAGCGCCCACGGAGTCAGGATGGTATAAGCTGACACAAAGAGCCTTTGCAGTGCTTCGCATTGTATCTGTTCCGCAGAAAGTGCAGGAAGAGGAAGAAACTCCGGCAGATGCGGTTTACGGAATTGAGATATTGAACTTTTATGATGGAACCGGTGCGGATTTAAGCAAAATGACCGGGATATCCTTGCGGTTTAAGGATCGTTATCTGTTCTCGGAAGGGGATGTTTTGCTTGTGGAGCTCGGAGCTAAGTTACAGGAGGGCGATGAAGGAATCTATCAGGTTCAATACGAGAAAGACAGGCCGGTACATACATGGTTTGAATATGACGGAGAGGCATATCATTTAGAAATTTTACAGGGATTTAAGCGACAGACACTCTATGATTACTTGTATGATTTTAATGCATATACCGAATGGAATTATAAGGTGAATCAGCGGGAAGGTTCGGAAGATTCGCTGACTGAGCCGGTGTATTTTGAGGACGGCATGACGATAGAAGAGGCAGCCGTGTTTTTTGATGCAATAACGAAGGCAAAAGAAGAGTATGAGGCTGCAACGGAGAATAAGTGACGTGCGGTCTTGTACCGGCAGACGTCGGGATAGGGGGATTAGATGAAAAAAAGCAAAAAACTTTTGGTAACCGCTTCTCTGGTATCCACGGCAATGGTTGTGGGCGGATGCAGATTTTTACCGTGGGCAAATTCAAATGCAAGCGTATACGGACCGCCGCCGGAAGAGTATGATCCGAGATGGAATATGGAGCAGCCGGAGTACGGAGTGCCGTATTATGAACCGTACATATCAGCGGAACCGCCTGCAGCGACGGAACGGGATTGGTATAAGCTGACCAAGGGGCGTTATGCGGTGATTCGCCTTGTTTCTGTTCCGAAGGAGACGCAGGAAGGAGACGGAACTTCAACAGATGCATTGTGCGGTATTGAAGTGTTGTCCTTTTATGATGCGGAAGGTGAGGATTTAAGTGGGATTTCCATGCTTGCTGTGTCGCAGGAAGACTTGTGTCTGTTTTCGGAGGGAAATATACTGTTTGTTGAACCGGGCTCCAAGGTAATAGAGGGTGACAACGTATGGTGGAGGCTTAAATATGATGAGGAAGTTCCGGTGTATACTCCGTTTATTGATAACCTGTTAGACATAACTCCGGAGTTTGAACGTCTTGCATTGTATGATTGGTTCTGGGATTATAGTGCAATGATTGAGTGGAACCAAAAGGAAGCGGAAGCTGGACGGGAAGCGGAGTTTCGGCATGAGTCTCCGTATTTTGAGGACGGAATAACAACGGAGGATGTTGCGGTTATTTTTGAGTGTCTTAGACTGGCGAAAGAACAGTATGAGGTTATATCTGAGACAGAACAGGAAGAATAGGTAGGTGGGGAGGTGTTTTATGAGCTATTTTACGTATATTGCATCGGATTATCCGTTACCGATGGTGGAGAGACCGGACCGTGAGATGATCATTGAAATCGACACGGAGACGGGCTTGGTTTTTGACGGGGATTTTGAGGATGATTTTGCCTTGTATCCGGCAGAATGCTTAAGCGATGTTCGGACCGAAAAGAAGTATGCGGTGTATCTGGAATGGAGTTATTATACTGAAGGACGTGCAAATATCATTATTGAATACATTAAGGAGAATTTAAAGCATACGGACGAGGTGGAACTTTGGCACATCTGGTCGGGAGCCGGGGAAATATTTAACGTTCATTCAAAGAAGATTCCGATTGCGTCCTTAACTCCGGAGATGATTCGGGAACTGGACGAACGGGAGATTAAAATCGATATGGTGGAAGGATGCGAGTCGGCGGACCAGTACCGGTATGTGGTAACGAAACGATAGGAAGTGTGGGAGAATATGAACAAAAACTGGTATAGCCTGGCGTTGGAACGGTTTGCGGTAATACGGATGGTTTCGGTGCCGGAGGTAGAAATCGAAAACAGGTGCTCTACCGATATGATAACCTGTAGGGTGGAAACGTTGTCATGGTATGTTCTAACGGAGGACGAACCGGGAACGATGTCGGAGATTACCGTAAAGAGGAAGGATATTCCTTTGTTTTCTGAAGGGGATGTTCTGTTTATAAAGCATCTGCGCTGGAGCAGAATGAACGGGGAGAACGGGTATTGTATTGAGGATTGTATTGCGGATGGTATGGATGAGCCGATGTTTGCACCGTTTGTCGATAACCGGTTGGTGCTTACCGATTCCCTTAAGAAGAGTGAGTATTGGAACTATTTCCTGGCATATAATGCGCAGATAGAACAGTACAAGACTGCAACCCGTGAAGGAACTCCTTTTTATATGGAGTTTGATCCGGTGTGCTTTGAGGAAGGAATGACACCTGAGGAAACGGCGCAGTTTTTTATGGCATTGAAGAAAGCAAAGAAACGGTATGAGGAGTTTTTGAAGACAATATAAGGAAGTGAACAATTATGGCGATTCGCTGTGCATCAAAGGCAATTATCATAGAGAACGAAGCGGTTTTGTTAAATCGATGTAAACGGGAAGACGGTTGTGTGTATTATGATTTACCGGGAGGCGGCCAAAAGCCTTATGAAAGTATAGAGCAGACATTGCTTCGTGAAGTAATGGAAGAGACCGGATATGTAATCCGGGTGGACCAGTTTGTGGGTTTGGCCGAGGAAATCAATACAAATGCAGAATTGAGAGAAAAATATCCGGAGTATACTCATCGGATTTTGCATATCTTTACGGCAAGATTAACCGGGGAGAAAAAGGATATTCCTACGGAAAAGGATTTGCATATGGAGGAGAGCGTGTGGGTGTCGCTTGATGAAATTGATGACTTGCAGGAAACTCGTCCGTCTTGTTTGAAACAGTTACTACGGGATATTAGGGAAGATGAAAGTGCAAGGTTTTATGGGACGGAGTATCGGGAGGAAGAGTAAGAACGGAAGGAAAAAACTTACAGTTTTGGTCTGGGCGAAAGCTCTTTGGACCACCGTAGGCGGGAAGAATTTCCCGCCGTTTTTTCGTGCAGGCAGTGCTTCGCACCGGCCCACTCCGTGACTACCGTCACTGTCTACACTTCGTTTAGGTCAGTGCATATCCAAGGCCCCCCGGACCTTGTGCACCGTCGTGGGCGCGTTCGCATGACGAGATATTCGTGCAAGTCACGCGCTTTCGCGCTCCCCCGCACCTCGCGGCAAAGCCGCTCGGTCGTGGTTGCGTTCACATTTGGGGGGCTTTCGTGCAGGCAGTGCTTCGCACCGGCCCACTCCGTGACTAACGTCACTTTGTCGTGGGCGCGTTCGCATTTCGACGACTTTTGCAAGCAAGCTTGCATCATCGTCTCGATGCTCACTTTGCCTGCACGAACTTTACAGATAACTTGACAGCTGTAAATTTATGTGCTATACTGTGCCCAACATCTTGAAAAAGGGAGAGTTTGTGCGGCATATCTTGTAGCGCAACACATATGTGTATGGAGAATCAATTAATTGCAGAGATACAGAAGTTAAAGAAAGAGAAGAATGCCATCATCCTGGCCCATTATTATGTAAATGATGAGCTGCAGGCTTTGGCGGATTATGTGGGAGATTCCTTTTATCTGGCCAAGGTGGCAAAGGGCACCGATGCGGATGTGGTGGTGTTTTGCGGCGTTTCCTTTATGGGAGAAAGCGCAAAGATGCTGAACCCGGAAAAGACGGTGCTGATGCCGGATCTGACGGCGGATTGCCCGATGGCGCATATGGCGCAGGTGGCTAAGATTAAAGAACTCCGGGAGAGGTATGAGGATTTGGCGGTGGTTTGTTACATCAATTCCACGGCGGAGTTAAAGAGCTACAGTGACGTGTGTGTGACCTCCTCTAATGCGGTAAATATTGTGCGGAAGCTTCCGAATCAAAATATTTTCTTTATTCCGGATGTAAACTTGGGGCGTTTTGTGGCGGAGCAGGTGCCCGAAAAGAATGTAATCTTAAACGATGGCTATTGTCCGATACATAAAGAGATTTCCGCAGCCGGTGTACAAGCACAGAAGGAAAAGTATCCGAATGCATTGGTGATGGCACATCCGGAGTGTGAGGAAAGTGTACTGAAATTGGCAGACTACATCGGTAGTACGGCGGATATGATAGCTTTTGCAAAGAAAAGTGAAGGTAAGGAGTTTATTGTTTGTACCGAGGAAGGTGTGAATTATCGCTTACGTGCGGATAATCCGGACAAGAAGTTTTATTTCGGCGGAGAGTATTTGTGCAGGGATATGAAGTTGAATACCTTGGAAAAGGTACTGCATGTACTTAAGACCGGTGAGAATGAAATGACGCTTCCGGCGGATGTGTGTGAACGGGCGGTAAAGCCGCTTGACCGGATGTTGGAACTGGCAAAGTAAGTCGGAAATCAAGAACGGAGTAACATGACGTTAGGGAATGATACCGGAAGGAAGAACATCCGGAGAAATCCAAAGAGCAAACCGATGAAACCATCGGAAGAAAGAAAAGATGTGACAGTGATGAAACAGGAGAACAAAAAAACAGATATTGTCATTATCGGCTGCGGCGTAGCGGGGCTGTATTGTGCTCTTAATCTGCCGAGAGAAAAGCAGATTTTGATTGTGTCCAAGGATGAATTTGAGCGAAGCGATTCCTTTTTGGCCCAGGGCGGTATTTGCGTGCTGCGGGATGAGGAAGACTACGATTCTTATTACGAGGATACCATGAAGGCGGGGCATTACGAGAACAATCCCCGTTCCGTGGAGCTGATGATCCGTTCTTCGCAGGAGGTAATCCGGGATTTGATTGCCTGCGGGGCGGAATTTGAGAAAGATGAAAACGGATACGTTTATACGAGAGAGGGTGCCCATTCCAGACCGAGAATCTTGTTCCATGAGGACGAGACCGGAAAGGAGATTACCTCAAAGCTTCTTGCGGCAGTGAGGAAGCTGCCGAACGTGACCTTAATCGAACACTATACCATGGTGGATTTACTGACAAAGGACAATGTGTGCTACGGTATCGTGGGGCATGATAGGGACGGTGTGTATTCTGCCATAACGGCGGATTATACGGTGCTGGCTACCGGCGGTATCGGCGGATTATATGAGCATTCCACGAATTTTAAGCATTTGACGGGAGATGCTCTGGCGGTGGCACTTCGTCATGATGTTAAGCTACAGAATATCGATTATATCCAAATTCACCCGACCACGCTCTATCAGGAAAAGCCGGGACGAAAGTTTTTGATTTCCGAGTCGGTGCGCGGAGAGGGTGCGATTTTACTTAATTCCAAGGGAGAACGGTTTGTGGATGAGCTTTTACCGAGAGATGTGGTAACTCAGGCCATCCGCAAGGAGATGAAAAAGGAAGGGACAAAGCATGTGTGGTTGTCTTTAGCGCCGATTCCGAAGGAAGAGATTCTGAGTCATTTCCCGAATATATATGCCAAGTGTCTGGAGGCGGGCTACGATATTACAAGGGAGCCCATACCGGTGGTGCCGGCCCAGCATTATTTTATGGGCGGTGTTGCGGTGGATGAGTACAGCAAAACGTCCATGGACCGGCTGTATGCGGTCGGTGAAACCGCCTGTAACGGGGTTCACGGAAAGAATCGTCTGGCCAGCAATTCCTTACTTGAAAGCCTTGTGTTTGCAAAGAGGGCGGCGGGACAGATGACCGGTGGTTATATTACGCTGGATGAAGAAAAGGAACAGCAAGTGTTAAGTACCCCCGGTCTGACGGATGAAAAGACCTATGCCGGGTATGCGGAAGAATATAAAAAAGCGGTGCTTGCCGCCATTGAAAAGGAGAAAGATTATCATGAACAATATCAGTATGACGTTGAACGCGGATGAATTGATTTTAAGTGCATTGAAGGAGGATATCAGCAGTGAGGATGTGTCCACCAATGCGGTGATGCCGAACTATCAGTTGGGAGAAGTGGAGCTTCTTTGTAAGGAAGACGGTGTGATCGCGGGATTGCCGGTATTTGCCAGAGTATTCGAGCTTTTGGATGCAAACACGGAGGTAACCTTATATGCAAAAGACGGTGATGAAGTGAAGAAGGGTCAGAAGCTGGGCGTGATCCGCGGTGATATCCGTGTGCTTTTGTCAGGAGAGCGTACCGCACTGAATTATTTACAGCGTATGAGCGGAATTGCGACTTATACCCGCTCCATTGCGGTGCTGTTTGAGGGCAGTAAGACAAAGCTTCTGGATACGAGAAAGACTACGCCGAATATGCGTATTTTCGAAAAATATGCGGTAAAGGTAGGAGGCGGCTACAACCACAGATATAATTTAAGCGACGGTGTACTGTTAAAGGATAATCATATCGGTGCCGCAGGCAGTGTGGCAAAGGCGGTTGCCATGGCAAAGGAGTATGCGCCGTTTGTGAGAAAGATTGAAATCGAAGTTGAGAATCTGGATATGTTTAAGGAGGCATTGGAAGCCGGAGCCGATATCATTATGCTTGACAATATGAGCGTGGAGGATATGAGAGAGGCGGTACGTCTGGCGGCAGGTAAGGCGGAAATCGAGTGCAGCGGTAACGTAACGAGAGAAAATGTGGAGCGTCTGATTGATATCGGAGTGGACTACATTTCCAGCGGTGCGTTGACCCATTCCGCCCCGATTCTGGACCTGTCCTTAAAGAATCTGCACGCAGTATAAAGGGGGACTTTATGAAGGGAAAAGAACGAAGAAAGGAAATCGCGGCACTGATTATGGCGGCGGAGGAACCGTTATCGGGCTCCGTTCTTTCGGAACGCCTCGGAGTGTCCAGGCAGATTATCGTGCAGGACATTGCTATGCTTCGGGCGGAAGGTTATGACGTATTATCTACCCACCAGGGCTATGTGATTACGAAAGGGCCTTTCGCGGAACGGGTCTTTAAGCTTCGTCATACCAGTGAGCAGACCGAGGATGAATTGACTACCATCGTATCTATGGGCGGTACCGTGGTTAATGTGTTTGTATGGCACAAGGTATACGGCAAAGTAGAGGCGAATCTGAATATTTTTTCGGAACGCAGTATCGCGCAATTTATGGACGGAATCAAAAGCGGCAAGTCCAAGGAGTTGATGCATATTACGGAAGGATACCATTATCATACGGTACGGGCGGATTCGGAAGCGATATTGGATGAAATCGGAGCGGCACTGGATAAAAAAGGCTATATCGTGCCTGAAATTATGTAATTTTACTTGCATTTTTTTTCATATCTTTTATAATAGAGGTAAGAGAGTGTTCGATGATTGCAAGGTTTTGTAAAATTCGAAGGGTTGCGTTACGCAACAGAAAGGGGAACTTATGAAGTGTCCGTTTTGCGGAAAAGAAAATACGAGAGTAATCGATTCCAGACCGGCAGATGACGGCGGTTCGATTCGAAGAAGACGTCAGTGTGACGAATGCGGCAAGCGTTTTACCACCTATGAGAAGGTGGAGACAATTCCTCTTGTCGTTATTAAGAAGGATAATATCCGTGAACCGTACGATCGTGCGAAGATTGAGTCCGGTGTATTCCGTTCCTGCCACAAGCGTCCGATTTCCGTAGATCAGATTACGACATTGGTGGACGAGATCGAAACTATTATTTTCGGTCTTGAAGAGAAGGAGATTCCGAGCAGCAAAATCGGAGAAATTGTTATGGATAAGCTGAAGGATTTGGATGCGGTGGCTTATGTTCGTTTTGCGTCCGTATACCGTGAATTTAAGGATGTAAATACCTTCATGCAGGAGATTAAGAAGATTCTGGATACGAAATAGGAGTCCGGGACGGGGACGGATGTCGGAGCCGGCATCTGTGGTAAAGGATGTTTTGAGTCTTTTCCGCAAGGGAAAGGATGTTATGTTAGGAAAAGTGTATTCTGCGGCGGTGCTTGGCATCGAAGCGGAGCTGATTACGGCAGAAGCGGATGTAAAGGACGGACTGCCGTGCTTTTCTATGGTCGGGGCGTTGGCCTGTGAGACCAGGGAAGCAAGAGAACGGGTGCGAATCGCACTTGAAAATTCAGGCTATCGTCTGCCGGTGAAACGGATAACGGTGAATCTTTCACCGGCAGATATCAAAAAAGAAGGGACAGCATTCGATTTGTCCATCGCGATAGCCGTCTTAACCGCTTTCGGTTATATTTCCGAACAGTCAATTGAAAAGAGTATGTTTCTGGGGGAACTGTGCCTTGACGGTAGTATTAACCCGGTTCCCGGAGTATTGCCGTCCTCTTGTCTTGCCAAGGAGGAGGGCTTTTTGCAGATGTTTGTACCGGAGGACAATGCCAAGGAAGCCACCGCTGTGGGAGGGCTCTTTGTATACGGGGTGAAGTCTTTACGGGAGGTTGTGGAGGTTTTAAACGGAAACGGGGACATTTTGCCTTACAGAGAGAAGGAAGCGGCGGAGCCGGAAACGGGTACGGAGCGATACGATTTTTCCCAGGTGCAGGGACAGAAAATGGCGAAACGTGCTTTGGAAATTGCGGCGGCGGGAAGGCATAATGTACTGATGATCGGGCCTCCGGGAACCGGAAAGACTATGCTTGCCAAGCGGATTCCCACGATTTTGCCGGTGCTGAATTTTGAGGAAAGTCTGGAAATTTCGAAAATTTACAGTGTGGCCGGACGGCTGAAGGGAAAACGACTGATTTCGGAACCGCCCTTTCAGGCTCCTCACCATACCGTTACCCAGTCGGCACTGGCGGGAGGCGGTCGCAGGGCAACGCCCGGGATGATCAGTCTGGCTCACAAGGGAGTTCTGTTTTTGGATGAGTTTCCGGAATACAGCAGACAGACGATAGAATTGCTGCGACAGCCGGTAGAGGAAAAAAAGATTACGATTAACCGTATGGCGGGAACCTGTGATTATCCGGCAACCTTTCTGTTGGTGGCGGCGATGAACCCCTGTCCGTGCGGAGCGTATCCGAATCGCAACCTTTGCCGGTGCACGGAGCCACAGATTCGACGG
>JAFTPY010000203.1 GCA_017463035.1 Lachnospiraceae bacterium | reverse complement strand
TTCCACGAGGGCGCTGTGGGAAATGTTATTTGCATCTGTCCGGAAGATGATTTGGATCAGTGGCTGGACCGTTGCTCCTGGACTTCCGAATATACCCACAGGGGGTGCCTCGTGTCCCGTTACATCGTCAACGGTGACTGGCTAAAAGCGTATCTCCATCAAAGTATCGAGGCCTTTGAAAACTTTGTCACGCAGTTGGATCGCCGTTTCCCGGATGATTTAGGACCGACTCGCAAAGTGGAATATCACCGGGGTGTACTTAACATTATTGCCTCCTTTGGTGACGGCACCACACCGCCGGACGGTTGGGCATTATTTTACGCCTACAAACAGTTTGTTCTTGCGGCATGTCTGTTCGGAGACGGAAAGACAGAGGAGGGCTGGAAGGAGTTTGACGCAGCCTTTGCCACCTACCGCCGCATCTTTGCATTGGAAGAAGAATGGTTGCCTCTGGGAAACCCTATCTTCTCCGATTTGAAAATTCGCAAGAACTATTCGGCTATGCAGGACTCTGCAGGCAACGAGCACGAAGTTTACAACTCCCAATATGTAGGCTTCTGTTATGCGGGATTTGTGCACGAGTTTTTGACCGATCCGCGCTGGGCATGGTTCGACAGTGTCCGCAATACCCCGAAGTACCGGGAGGCAGTTGCCTGGGCGGCAGAAGAAGCAAAAAAGGAAGAAAACCAATAAATTGAGAAAAAAAGGGTCCAAGAAGACAGAATTCACTACCGTCTTGGACCCTTTTCTCACACCCTTTCAAATCTTTTCATTCTCTGCTTATCCCAACAACTCCGGAAACAACGTCACCGCCAATATTGCCGCCCCGATGACAAGTAATACCACTCCCACCACGCGGTTCAATGTTTTTGCGGAAGCCTTATTCGCAATCCGCGCAGCAATCCGCGCCCATAAAAGGGTCGATACTACACACACCGCCAGGCAGTACAAATCCGGCATGCCGTCAATGGCAAAATGGCTTAACGCACCGGTAAGCGCCGTAAATGTCATGACAAATACACTGGTTCCCACTGCCGTCTTAAGCTCATAGCCAAGCACCGTCGTCAACACCAGAAGCATCATCATTCCGCCGCCGGCACCCACAAATCCGCAAATAAACCCAATCAAACATCCCGTAAGCACGGACCGAAGCACTCTCTGCTTTGCATCCAGGGCATTCATGCTTTCTTTCGTGGTCATTACCGGTTTTAAGATAAACTTTACACCCAGCATCATGGTCATAATCACGGAGAAACTGCCCATGGTTGTATTCGGCACCTTGCTGGACACAAAGCTTCCGACAGCTGTAAACAACAGCACAAACACCATCATCACCACACCGTTTTTAATGTCCAGATTTTTATTTTTTCCGTAGGTGTAGGCACTGACTCCGCTGGCCAGCACGTCACTGGCAAGGGCAATACCCACCGCCTCGTAGGCCGGCATCCCCAAAAAAGTAATTAACATCGGGCTGATGGCGGCTGCCGCACTCATTCCGGCAAATCCGGTACCCAGTCCCGCCGCAATACCCGCGATAAAACATATGATAAAATCAAAAAGTTCCATACTTCTGTTTCCTTCCTGTTACTTAATACAGGAATTGTACCACAAAAGTATGGAACCCCGCAACCTTCTCTCTATGAAATATGTCTTATAATTCTATGAAATATTTCTTATTCGTTACGCTCCGTCAGCGCCTTGATTTCCTTCCGTTCACGGTAAATACTCCGCGCCAGAAGCACGCCGCCGTAGATTACAATGGAAAGGAATATAATCAGCATGAAATCACGACCGGCAGAATAGGTACTTGAACCGAAGCCCTCCACAATCACATGAGCAACGCAATAAGAAATCGGATAGAATAAAGCCCGCTCTACCCAAACCTTAACTATAGCCTTTTTTCTCACAATCCACCATATTGCCAATAACACAACGACTCCCACCGCAGCTATTAAAAAGTAATAGTTAAGCGTCAATCTCGGCAGGGTAACTATACCTCCGTCGGTTACCGGTTCTCCGTAAACACAGACATTCTCGCTACCGTCATTGGAAGCGTAATATACAGAAAAATCTTCCCCAGTCACCTTGTGAATTACAACAAACTGCTGATCTTTTTTGAATATCCACTTATTCCAGAGAGTACTCCACGCCTTTATCTCATAGCACGGTTCTACCCCTACCCAACCGATATGCGCATCCGAACTGCATTCATAATCCGTCACTCTCTCGTCAAAAACAATCGTAACACTTTCATCTTCATTTTCCGTTATCGTAAACAATTCCTCATCGTAAGGAATATATACCGGCGCACTTAACACCGAAAACGCGGACACCAACAATGCAACCACAAACAGTACGGTGCATAACACCGTCTGCACTTTCTTTCTCCCCAGCTTACGCTGCAAAGCTACCAACGGTGCCGCAGCTTCCCTGTTTCCCTTTGCATCCCGGCTTTCTTCCCGTACCTGCGGCTCTTTCATCCGTTCGTACTCTTCCCGACATTCCCCGCACCCTTCCAAATGTTCCTTTACAAATTCCCCGGTTTCCGCGCTTACCATATTCTCCACATAAAGCGGCAACAAGTCACGTACAATACTACATTCGTTTTTCATGTTCACTTTCCTCCAATCCTTTTCTTAACATGGTTCCGGCACGGTGATAGGTCACACAGGCCCAATTGTCCGTCTTCCCGAACATCTGCCCGATTTGCTTGAAGCTCAGTTCCGCGTAAGTACGCCACATAAACACTTCCTTATACGGCTCCGGAAGCCGGTGCAACAACTCTTGAAGTTCCTTTGCGGTTTCCTTTCGGGTAAGCCTTTCTTCCACAGACATTTCAGGGTCTGCAAGGCTTAACAGGTCCCGGGTGACGATATTCTCCGCTCTTCCGATATTTTTCAAAAACGAGTAGTAGCAATTCTTTGCAATCTGACACAGCCACACTCGGACATCGCAG
>JAFTPY010000202.1 GCA_017463035.1 Lachnospiraceae bacterium | reverse complement strand
CGGTTTGATATGAAGTCCGATAAGGCTATGGAAGAGCTTGTAAAGCACTATAGCAGCATGACGGCGGAAAATGATATGAAGCCGATGTTTATGATGGACAAGGAAGCTACGTTGGCCGACCCGGAGAAGTATCACCTGCAGCCGGTAATGAAGTATGATACGGCGCGGAAGTACTTGGAGTTTGCAAAGAAGAACGGTATTGCCCTTCGCGGTCATACCCTTGGATGGCATAATCAGACTCCGATTTGGTTCTTTAAGGAGAATTACGAGGATGATTTCGAAGCTCCGTGGGCGTCCAAGGAGACCATGCTTGCCCGCTTAGAGTGGTATATTAAGAGTGTATTGACCTTTGTACAGACCGAGTACCCGGGCGTGATATACGCATGGGATGTGGTAAACGAGGCTATTGAGGAAAGAAACGAAGAGGGCTGGAGAAAGCGTTCTCCGTGGTATCAGACCCTCGGAGATGAATTTGTAATCAATGCCTTCCGTTTTGCCAGAAAGTATGCGGCACCGGGTGTGAAGCTGTTTTATAACGACTACAACACCTTTAATCCGTTTAAGAGAGAGACGATTTTAAATTATATCGTAAAGCCGTTAATGGAAGAGAAGCTGATTGATGGCATCGGTATGCAGTCTCATTTGATTTTAAAGGAGTTTGACAAGGACATGCCGGAATATGAGAAGACCTTGGAGTCTTTTGGCGCAACCGGCCTTGAAGTACAGGTTACGGAGTTAGATATTCACAATGCGGACGGTACCGGGGAAGGGGATAAGAAGTTAGCAGAGGCGTACAAGAAATTGTTTGAGATTTATGTAAATGCGAAGAAGAACGGTACGGCAAATCTGACTTGTGTTACCTTCTGGGGCATGAAGGATGATGTGAGCTGGCTCACCGGCTTCCGCAGAGAGAGAAGCTATCCGCTTCTGTTCGGAGACAACTGGGAAGAAAAGGAAGCATATCGTGCGGTGATGTCTGTGGCGGAGGAAGCATAATAGGGAGTTTCAATTTGTACTTGACAAAATAAAATAGATACTTTAGACTGGTAACGTATTGCATAAGGGCAAACCTTTGGAAACGAAGGGACGCAAAGTCTGAAGTCTACGGTATACGATACTAGGATAGTTCGGCTGCAAATCAGGAGATGCTTGATTTGCAGCCTTTTTTTGCTTTTTATGCGGAACGACAGGAAGGAGAAAAGCTATGAAACAAAAAAGCAGTAAATGGATGAGTCTGTTGCTGGTGCTTGTGATGTTGGTTTCGGTGTTTGGTGTGAATCCGAAGACTGCAGCGGCAGCGGACGGTAAGACCTATTCGTACAACGGATATGATGTTGTTTTTGCGGTGACGTCTGCGTACGAGGGAGCATTTAACGGAGAAATTACGGTAACGAATACCGGCGCGGAAGTGATTCGTGACTGGGCAATGTCGTTTACCTTTGCACATGAAATTCAGAATATCTGGAATGCAACCGTGCTGTCACACACGGGGAATTCCTATGTTGTGAAGAACTATGATTGGAACGCCGACATTAGGCCGGGCGAAAGCGTGTCCTTCGGCTTTGTGGCAATGTCCCAGGGGACGATTAACCCGCCGGAGGCCTTTGTTTTGGTGATGAAGGAAGAAGCAGTGGCGCCGGAGAAATTTGCGGTAGAGGTTCAGTCCTACTCTGATTGGGGTACCGGCTGTAGCGGTGCGATGATTGTAAAGAATCTGACAGGGGAGAAGCTTGAAAACTGGCTGCTTTCTTTTGATTATAACAGAGAAATCGTAAGCACTTCCAACGCCATTATTGTATCCAATGAGAATGGTCACTATGTGGTTCGTAATGCGGAGTACAATGCGGACATTGCAGGAAATACGTCTGTACATATCGGCTTTGTAGCAGGAGAAGGCGACGCTGCCGAGAGACCGAAGAACTTTACTATGGTACAGACGGTGGCAAACGGAAAGGGAAACGGAGTTAGTGCTACGGTAACTGCTACCCCTGCGCCTACGGTAACCCCAACGCAGGCACCGACTGCAACGCCGACCCCGATCCCGACCGCGACGCCGGAACCGATGGCAGAGGGCGTACAGTATAAGGAACCGGGTCCGGATAATATCGTGATGGATAAGGCAACCGGTGTATACTATGTAAATAATCAGTTGGTGATTGTGGTAAAGGAAGGTGTTACCACAGAGCAGGTAAAAGCATTGGCGGCTGATATGGAGGCTGAGGTTGTTGGTTATGTTCTTTTGACCGGAGATTATCAGTTGGAGTTTGCAAAGACTTATACGTTGGATGAGCTTAAGACACTGACGGACAAGGTGCTCGGGAATGTGCTGGTGGAAGAGGCAATGCCGGATTATATGATGGAAATGGAATACTGTTTTATTCCAAACGATCCGGCATGGTTTGTGGAAGGAACACCGGAGGAAGAGTGGGAAAACCAGTGGAATGAAAAACTTCCGGCCGGAACAAATTGGGGCTTAGAGGCCATTCATGCACCGGCGGCATGGGAGTATGACGGAGAGACTGTAAATGTCGGCGTGATAGACAGTTTGTTTGATGAAAATCATGAGGATTTAGCATTTGAGGAGACTTGGACAAATTTAACAAAGGCAGATTTCGCAGAATATGAGTGCGAGAATTTGGCAGAGTATGGTGAGTATTTAAAGAGAAAACGCGACGAATATTATAAAAAGTATGAGGAAACCGGGGATAGTTCTGATTTGGTTTCGTATAGCCTGATGGATACTCTATATGGGGAAACGTATCATGGTACACATGTGGCAGGAACCATAGCAGCCACAGTAGATAACTACACCGGAATTTCCGGTGTGGCCAAAAATGTAAAGCTATATGGTTCCGCAGTGGGAGGCGGAATCCCGGAAAGTGCCGATAGAGGATTTTACAGCAGTATGGGATATAAATATCATCTTGCCAATCTGGTATTGCATGATTGTAAGGTGATTAATGTCAGTATGGGAGTGAGCAAGTCATTCCGAGAGTACTTCTCAAATTATGAGGCTCAGGCAGAGAGTTATGAAAGCTTCATCGTAAAGCTCATCGAAAAAGGCTATGAATTTGTAATTGTACAGGCAGCAGGGAATGATAGTGAATTGGCGGAATTAAACGGATTGTTTGCATGGATTGGAGACGGACCGGCAAAGGATCGGATTATTGTAGTCGGTAATGCGGGAAGCAACGGAGTGGAGACAACCGCGTCAGGAGAAAAGGTATTTCAAGGCTACTATTTTCGCGGCTCAAGTAATTACGGGGACCGGGTGGATGTATGTGCACCGGGAGTAGATATATACAGTACGATGCCGGGAAATACCTACGATTACTTGTCCGGAACCTCCATGGCGGCTCCGCATGTATCCGGTGTTGCGGCAATGTGCTTTTCCGTTAATCCGAAGCTGACCGGAGCACAGGTGAAGGAGATTATCTGTAGTACCGGAACCGTAATGATACCGGGAAAATATACGGAAGAATATCCGATGTTAGATGCGAAAGCGGCGGTAAAGAAGGCGGCAAAGCTGGCGGGAGAAGATGATAGGGAAATCGAAGAGGGTTTTGGTATTGTAACAGGTTCAACTTATATGGATATCGAGGAAATTGATTATACGGATTATAGGGGGAATATCGGTGTAGTTGCATATAGAACAACACCATCCGGGAGTGATGAACTGGTGGCATGGACGACTTCCGATAAGTTCGGTACCTATGAATTGCTTTTGCCTGAAGGAGAATATCAGTTGAAAGTATATTTGGACGATTATGCTTCTGATTACGTAGCAGTTGCTCAAAAGACGGTTGAAGTGATAAACGGCGAAGTGGTGTGGTATGATTTGCGATTTGGTAACCTTGTTCATCTTGAAGAAATTACCACTGCTTCCGGTATCCTCCGTGATTATTACACCGGAGTTGCTTTGCCATTGACTATCGTAGAAGCAAGAAAGGGTTGGGGAATTAATGCAGAGGAAGGCACAGAGGCTGATCCGGTAAGAGACTTGGAATTGGTAGATGTGGTTACCTCGGACGAGAACGGAAATTATTCCTTTGAGCTTGAAAACGGTTATTATACCATTGTATACAGAAAGTCCGGATATGTGATGGGTTATAGATATATTGCTGTAACGCCTGAGACGGAGAAAAACCGACTGGTAAGGATGGTAAAGGAGGTCTTACCGGGCGAAGAAGAATACCGTATTGAAATTGAACCGAACGGAGAAGCAGGCCCTACAGATGTACGTCTGGTGGGAGAATATGCAGACGGCTCTAAGATTTATATCCAGAAAGGAAAGAATGAATGTTATAAGGACGGACGATTCATCGGCAGACTTGAAACAAAGGTAATAAATGGTGTGGAAAAACAGGTGTTTACCGTGTTAGTAAGTCCGAACGCAAGCTACAGATTGTATTTTATGCCGGATGAAAATGACGAGACAAAGGCCTATAACACTCATAAGATTAATGTGACAAGGAACGGTGTCAGAATCGGCACGGGAACAGGATTCGGCTGCGGATTTCTAAACGGTGCATATAGGGGGACTTGTCTTGAAAATGTGTTTAAGAGGGATGTGGTTTATTGGAGAATCCGTTATGTGTTTATCGGTGAAACACCGGAAGGTTGGACGGATTGTTGGGATTATGACGGATATTATCTGACCGACAGTATCCGGTAAAAGAGTTATGTGAGAGGGGCGGTTCTTAGGAGCCGGCCTTTCTCTTTGTGATAATTTTAAAAAAACTTGACAAATTTCGTATTCCCTGCATATAATGGAGAAAGTAGAGAAACGCAGTGAAGAAAAGAGTAACTAAGAAAGAAAGCAACAGAGAGGAACTGTCACCGGCTGAAAGCAGTTCCGGCAGGAGGTCTTGGCGAAGTGCATTTCGGAGCGGACGGGTGAGCACGTCAGTGGGTAGCCTTGTACGGCGGCAGTCGTTATCATGCGTAAGAGAACGAGAGACGCATTTTGCGGCTCTTGTAAAAGTTGAGTGGAACCGTGTATATTGCACCTCTTCGAAAGAAGGGGTGTTTTCTTTTTTCGAGTAAGCAAAGTGAGCATGGGAGCAAACTGCGTGAGCTTGTTCACAGGCAGTTGTGCAGTCATGCGAACGCGCCCGCGACTGAGTGGCGAAGCCACGAAGTTGGGGCAAGCACGTAGTGCGATGCTTGCTCGTAAAGTCAAGGAAGGAGGTTTTTCCATGGGGTTCATACAGTATGTCAAAGAAGAAATGCAAGTGATAAAAGAGCGGGATGCTGCAATAAAATCCTCCTGGGAGGTTTTTCTGTATCCCAGCTTCCGGGCGATTTTACGGCATCGTCTGGCCCATAAATTATATTTAAAGAAGCATTATTTTCTGGCTCGTTGGTATTCCCAGCGGACAGCAAGAAAGACCGGTATCGAGATTCATCCCGGAGCTACCATCGGCAAGGGATTGTTTATTGATCACGGGCATGGAGTGGTAATCGGTGAGACCGCCATTATCGGCGACAATGTGACGTTGTATCAGGGCGTGACCTTGGGCGGTACCGGTAAGGAACAGGGAAAACGTCATCCTACCATCGGAGATAATGTGATGATCAGTGCCGGTGCAAAGGTGCTCGGTTCCTTTACCGTCGGAGAGAATTCCAAAATCGGTGCGGGTTCCGTGGTACTAAAGGAAGTGCCGCCGAATTCCACGGTAGTGGGTGTTCCGGGCATTGTGGTAAAAAGAGATAATGTACGGGTTCCGAGGGAGGATTTGGATCAGGTGCATTTGCCGAACCCGGTAATGATGGAAATCGACAGACTACAGCAAGAGAATACAAAGCTCAAAGAGCGCGTGGATGCCTTGTCTGCGGCGGTTGAGAAGAAGTAGGGAAAGTCGGAATAGTCAGACATACGAGAAAAGTTAACAGGGAGTAGAACGACAAACAATCCAAAAGTAACACGGAGAATGACAAATAAAAACAAAAGGAGTCAATCATGGAAAACAAGTTTCAGTTATTTAACACCTTAACAAGAAAAGTAGAGCCGTTTATCCCGAATGCGGACGGCAAGGTAAAGATGTACACCTGCGGACCGACGGTGTATCATTTTGCACACATCGGTAACCTGCGCAGCTATATTATGGAGGATGTACTTGAGAAGTCCCTGCGTTTCGGCGGATATGATGTAAAGCGTGTTATGAACATTACCGACGTAGGTCATCTTTCCAGTGATGCGGATACCGGTGAGGATAAGATGTTAAAGGGCGCAAAGCGCGAGAATAAGACGGTTATGGAGATTGCAAAGTTCTATACCGATGCCTTTTTCTCCGATTGCGGCAAGTTAAATATTAAGACCCCGGATGTAGTAGAGCCGGCCACCAATTGCATCGGTGAGTTTATCCACATGGTAGAGGTACTGTTAGAGAAGGGCTATGCGTATGAAGCAGGCGGAAATATTTACTTCGATACTTCTAAGCTTGACGACTATTACGTGTTCTCCAGACAGAGCGAGAAGGAGCTTCTGGTGGGCGAACGAGACGATGTAGAGCAGGATGAAAACAAGAAGAATAAGAGTGACTTTGTTCTTTGGTTCACCAAATCTAAGTTTGACGACCAGGAACTTAAGTGGGACAGTCCGTGGGGCGTAGGATATCCGGGCTGGCACATCGAGTGCTCCGGTATTTCCATTAAGCATCTGGGCGAGGACATGGACATTCACTGCGGCGGCGTGGACAATATTTTCCCGCATCATACCAATGAGATTGCCCAAAGTGAGGCGTATCTCGGTCATAAGTGGTGTAATTACTGGTTCCATGTACATCACTTGAACGATCGTTCCGGTAAGATGAGTAAGTCCAAGGGTGACTTCCTGACGGTTTCTCTTTTGGAGCAGAAGGGGTATAATCCGTTGGTTTACCGTATGTTCTGCTTACAGTCCCATTACCGTAAGCCGCTGGAGTTTTCCTATGAGGTATTGGATCAGGTGGCAGCGGCATATCAGAAGCTTGTAAAGCGTATTGCAGGGCTGGATAAGAGCGGTGCCGTAGATGAGGCGAAAAAGGCGGCATATCGTGAGAAGTTCTTAGAGGCATTGGCAAACGATATCAATACTTCCAGTGCGTTGACGGTCGTATACGATGTGTTAAAGGATGAGATGAACGGTGCAACAAAGTTTGCTCTTGTAGAAGAAATGGATTATGTACTCGGTCTTAATCTGACCGCAGGTGCAGCTGCAAACGATACCGCAGATAACGGTGCAACCGGTGCGGATGACGAGTTGACCGCATTTGTTCTTGCTAAGATTGAGGAACGTAAGGAAGCAAAGAAAGCAAAGGATTTTGCAAAGGCAGACGCCATTCGTGACGAGCTTTTGGCAAAAGGAGTTGCCATTAAGGACACAAGAGAAGGCGTAGTTTGGGAACTTGTGTAACAAAGGAGGCGGCTGTAATGTCGGATACTTTGGAAAATACAAACAAGGTGTGCGCTGAGCTTCCTTTGTTTGGAACAATCTGTGCAACCTTTTCTTTAAAAGAGCAGGATGCAAGGCAGTATTCTCCTCTTACACTGGCTTATATCGGAGATGCGGTGTATGAGATGATTGTACGGACCATTTTAGTGGAACGGGGCAATGCGCCGGTGAATGTATTGCATAAGCATGCCAGTAAGCTGGTAAAGGCAGAGGCGCAGGCGGATTCCTATCACCGCATCAAGGAGCTGCTTACGGAGGAAGAAATGTCGGTATTCCGCAGAGGCCGGAATGCAAAGTCCTATACCAGTGCGAAAAATGCTACTATCGGGGATTATCGGGTGGCTACAGGCTTTGAGGCACTGTTCGGGTTCTGGTATCTGACGGGGCAGACGGAGCGGATGCTTACGATGGCGAAGGCAGGAATGACGGAGGATAACACATGCGATACGAAGAATTAACAATCGAAGGAAGAAACGCGGTAATGGAAGCGTTTCGTTCTGGGAAAACTATAGACCGTTTGCTGGTTTTGGACGGAAATAAAGAAGGTGCTATGCTGACGGTGCTAAAGGAGGCCAAGAAGCATAATACGGTGGTTTCCTTTGTGAAAAAGGAACGTCTGGACCAGATTTCCACCACCGGAAAGCATCAGGGTGTGATTGCCTATGCGGCAGCCTATGAGTATGCGGAGGTAGAGGATATTCTTGCCATTGCGAGAGAAAAGGGCGAAGCGCCGTTTTTGGTGCTTTTGGACGGTATCGAAGACCCGCACAATTTGGGAGCAATTATCCGTACCGCCAACCTGGCGGGAGCCCATGGCGTGATTATTCCGAAGAGACGTGCGGTGGGACTGACCGCTACGGTGGCAAAGACGAGTGCAGGTGCACTTAACTATACTCCGGTTGCAAAGGTGACAAATCTGGTACAGACTATGGAGGACCTGAAGAAGGAGGGTCTCTGGTTTGTATGTGCGGACATGGACGGAGAAGTAATGTACCGTCAGAATCTCACCGGACCGATCGGACTTGTTATCGGAAATGAGGGAGAAGGTGTCAGCCGCCTGGTGAAGGAAAAGTGTGATTTTGTTACCAGCATCCCGATGAAGGGAGACATTGATTCCCTCAATGCGTCGGTGGCAGCGGGCGTGCTGATGTATGAAATTGTGCGCCAGAGATTGGGAAAGTAGGTGCGGTATGTCGAAACAGGCATCGGAACAACCGAATACTCCGGGACGTGAAGATGAAAAAGCGCTTCTTTTGCGATGTCAACAAGGGGATAATGATGCTACGGAGGAAATGTTAAATCGTTACAAAAATATGGTTCGCAGTAAGGCAACGGCGCTGTATCTGGTAGGTGCGGATAAGGAGGATTTGATACAGGAGGGGATGATCGGATTGTTTAAGGCAATCAGAGAGTATGACCCGGAGCGGAACGATTCCTTTGCGGCTTTTGCGGGACTTTGTATTACAAGACAGATGTACACCGCCATCAAAGCCTCCAATACTAAGAAAAACCAACCGTTGAACAACTATGTCCCTTTTGATTTATATGCTTTTGCGGAGGATTCGGAGGCGGCAGGCGGCAGCAGTAACGCCTATGAAGGAATCGGCTACTGGCAAAAGGATCCGGAAGAGTCCGTGATTGACAGAGAGAATGCGGTCCGTATTGAGGAAGAAGTGTTTGCAACCCTGAGTAAGATGGAACGTCAGGTTCTTTCCTACTATGCTTCCGGTATGCCTTATCAGGAGATTGCAAAGGTCATGGAAAAGGAGCCGAAATCCATTGATAATGCGCTTCAGCGGATTCGGAAGAAGCTGAAAACGGTGCTTGCGATAAAGACCGATTTGTGATAAAATATGAGCAGGATTTCGATGCTTTTTTAAGGGTGAATCGTTTCACCCTTTTTTGCGATGTTCAGAGTGTGAAAACAGTGGATGTGTGAAGCGGAATCGAAAGACAGACTTGCGCTGAATTCGGAATTGCGGAGGAAGAGAGACGAATGATTAATATAGTGTTACTGGAGCCGGAGATTCCGGCGAATACGGGAAATATCGGTCGTACCTGTGTGGCGACCGGAAGCAGGCTTCATTTAATCGAGCCGTTGGGCTTTGATATTTCGGAAAAGGCGGTGCGTCGAGCCGGTATGGATTACTGGAAAGATATCGATTTACATGTTTATAAAAACTATAAGGAATTCCTTTTGAAGAATCCGGGAGCACGCCCGTATATGGCGACTACCAAGGGGCAGAGTTTGTATTCGGAGGTGGCCTATGAGGACGAAGTGTATATTATGTTCGGGAAGGAAAGTGCCGGGATTCCGGAGGAGATTTTGATGACAGATAAGGAACGATGTATCCGGATACCGATGCTTTCGGAGATTCGTTCGTTAAATCTTTCCAATTCGGTGGCGATTTTGACCTATGAGGCATTGCGTCAGAAGGGCTTTTCCCATATGCAGATGCAGGGAGAACTT
>JAFTPY010000201.1 GCA_017463035.1 Lachnospiraceae bacterium | reverse complement strand
TCTGTATGGTTTATCAAACGCTTCCCGGCCGATATCGTTCCGCGATTTTTTCATATACCTTAATCCCGTCTACCGCCGCGGATACAATGCCTCCCGCATCGCCGGCGCCTTCACCGCAGGGATAAAGCCCTTCTACCGCAGACATAAATGTCTCGTCTCGTTCGATACGTACCGGGGAAGAGGTTCTGGCTTCCACACCCAGGAGAACTGCTTCTTCATCGGCAAAGCCCTTGATTTTCTTATCAAAGGCAGAAATACCGTCAATAAGACTCTCCGTAATAAACGACGGTAAGCATTCTTCCAAAGAGGTCAGCTTGTAAGCTCCCTTGGTATTCGGAATAATATGCCCTATTGTAACAGAAGATTTGTGATTTAACAAGTCCCCAAAAAGCTGAACCGGAATCTTTCCTTCTCCGGCACGGTAAGCCGCAGCCTCCAGTCTTCTTTGAAATTCTACTCCTGCCAGTACATCCTCTGTATCTCCTCCGAAATCCTCCGGAGTTACGGTTACAATCATAGCACTGTTGGCATTTCGCTCGTCTCTGGCGTGATTGCTCATACCGTTGACCGTAAGTCGCCCTTCTTCGGAAGAAGCATTTACCACAAAGCCGCCCGGACACATACAGAAGGAATACACTCCTCTGCCGTTTGCTGCAGTATGAGTCAGCTTATAATCCGCCGCAGGCAATCTGTCTGCCGCCTCTCCGTACTGGGCACGGTTAATCAGCTCCTGTTCATGTTCAATGCGCACGCCCACCGCAAAGGCCTTCTTTGACATAGGTACGGAATGTTTTTTTAACATGGCAAAGGTATCTCTGGCACTGTGACCGATGGCAAGCACCGCCACCTCACAGGGAAGAAACTCTTCTCCCAACCATACACCGGTGAGTCTGTTTTTCTCAATCTCCAAATCCGTAACCTTCGAATGGAACCGCACCTCGCCACCGAGACGAATCAGCTTCTTCCGCATATTTACGATAACATCCCGCAGACAATCGGTGCCGATGTGAGGCTTATTTAAGTATGTAATCTCCTCCGGTGCACCGAATGCGGTAAAGGTCTCAAGTACCGAACGGATCCGTCCCGTAGTCTCCTTTACCATGGTATTTAATTTGCCGTCGGAAAAAGTACCTGCACCGCCTTCTCCGAACTGTACATTGGTATCTGTATCTAACATTCCGTCTTTCCAGAAAGTATCTACAATACATACCCGTTCCTCAATGGATGCGCCCCGTTCCAAAAGAAGCGGTGCATAGCCGTTGAGAGCCAGACGGTAGGCACAAAACAAACCTGCCGGGCCTGCTCCGATTACCACCGGACGATGGGACAAACCTTCCGTTCCCGACGGTGTGTGGGTATACACCACGCGCTCTGCCTTTACCGCAATCTGAGGCTTTACACGGCGAAGCACCTTCTCCTCCAGCTCCTTCGTACGAAGCTCCGCCTCACACACATAAGAATAATGAATATCATCCTTCTTCCGGGCGTCCAAAGAGCGCTTTACCGGGCGAAGCTCTGTGATATCTTCCTGTTTAACGGACAAAAGCTTAGCCGCCTTTTTTATTAAGTCTTCTTTTTTATGTTCAATGCTTAGTTTTAACTGCTGAATCCGAAGCATAGGTTCCTCCGATTTTCTTTCCGGCCGCCGCGCCGCTGCTCCAAGCCCATTGCAGGTTGTAGCCGCCGCAGGTGCCGTCGATGTCTGCCAGTTCTCCGGTAACAAAAAGTCCCGGTATAAGCTTTGATTCCATAGATTCCGTCAGCTCCGCAAGAGGAACGCCGCCGGCACAGGCCTGGGCCTGTTCAAAGCCGTTGGTATCCGTAATTTTTACCGTAAACCGCTTTATTTTCTCTGCCAAAGCCGCAGCATCCTTTTTACCGTAAGAGCCCGCCCTTTTCGTAGGCTCCAGACAGCAAAGCTGTAGCATGACAAAATTTAACTTATGATTGCACAGACCGGCTAATGCCTCTTCTGCGGTATTGTCCTTCATCTTGCGGAATCTGCGGGAAATCTCCTCCGCAAGTTCTGTTTCCGAAAGTACCGGGAATAAATCCAGCTCCGCCGTTACCGGAATCTTTTTCGCCAATGCCACGGACGCGTACCGGCTCACCTGCATCACCGGGATTCCGGAAATACCGTAAGCCGCAAATAAAAGCTCACCCGCCTCCGAATACGTCTCTTTTCCGATATGAAGGGTCACCCGTCCGTCGGTCCGTACCCCTGCCAAAGTCTTAAAAAATTTCCCGTCTGCCTTTAACTGAACAATAGCAGGCAGCGGCGGAATCACCGTATGTCCGAAGCTTTTCGCAAAGGGATATCCGCTTCCGTCGGAGCCGTGGGCCGGAGAGGCCTTTCCTCCGGTAGCAAGGACCATACTTTTGGCACGGTAAACACCGGCATCAGTTTCCGCCACAAAGACAGCACCGGAAGCCGTCCCATCGCTTTTTTTCTGCTCCCGGTACACCCGACTCACCTTTACTCCGGTCAGACACTCCACGCCAAGCCGTTTTGCCTCTCGCGAAAGACTTTCCGCCACGGAAGCCGCCTGTTCGGAAGCCGGATAATAGTAGCCGTTCCGCTCCTTTGGGTATACGCCGATTTCTTTAAAAAAAGCCAACGTATCCTCCAAAGAAAAGGAACGCAAAACAGGCTCCGCTAACGAGAAATCACTTCCTCTGAAATAGGACGCCTGCCAGTCTTTATTCGTAAAATTGCATTTGCCGTTGCCGGTAGCATAAATCTTTTTGCAGAGCTTATCCTTCTGCTCCAGCACCAGCACCCGGCAGCCCTGCCGGGCGGCAAAGACGGCAGCAATAAGTCCTGACGCCCCGCCACCGATAACTACGGTATCAAATACCTGATTTTTCATCCGTAACTCTCCTTGTATTTCTCACTCTTAACTGGAAAAACCCTCTAAAATCGAGTACAATTCTTCTCTGTCCTTTACATAAATCCCTTCAATAA
The DNA here is from genome assembly GCA_017463035.1 of Lachnospiraceae bacterium. Taxonomy (GTDB): domain Bacteria; phylum Bacillota; class Clostridia; order Lachnospirales; family Lachnospiraceae; genus SIG307. Next base: position 943 of record JAFTPY010000201.1, on the reverse strand, counting down.
GAGCTAATCTGTCTTCCTCTGCCAAATCCACTGCCGGAATATGGGTGTATTCAAACACAGACTCCATATCACTGTAAAACACCGTCACCATACCGTCGGTAATGTTGACATAAAATTTGTATGGTACCTTTGAAGCATCATAGGTCTTTCGAAGCACCACTTTGTTCTCGGAAAAGGAAACAATCTCATAGGATAATAACCCTGCTTCGTATTCTGCCAAAGAAAGCTTGTCCATATAATTTGTTAGATACGCCGACAGTTCTTCTCTTGTCATGCCGATTAAAAAGCCCGGCGCGGTCTTTGCTACCGAATCCAGCTGTCCGGTCACCATATTGTAGGTTTCCTCAACATAAGAAACCGTAGGAAGTACCGTATTGTGCGCAATTACGCCGGCTGCTATGCTTTCCTGCTCCTCCTGCAAGGCCGTCAGCTCCGCCATTTCATCCTCTTGCTTTGCCAAACGGTTTAACAATGTTTTATTTTCTTCGCTGATTTTTTCCAATTCGGAATACAAACTGTTTTCCTGTTCCTTGGCTTTGCGGTTAAAGTCCTTCAGAGCATTTTTATAGCTGGCATAATAGCACAAGCAAAACATAAGACTGATTGCCGCAAAACTGCCTAAATAAATTCCTATTTTCTTCACGGAATACACCTCCTGATAAGAAGTGTTTCCGTATCCGTGCGTTTTATACCAAAAACTTACAATAAACGAAGCCTCTTTGCGATTCGCAGCAAAAGAGCTCCCTTCGGCATATCATAAAGCTCCTCTTCCGTTACCGCACGGAACATAATTAACATAACAAAATATACCGGAATTGCCACAAAGATAGCAACGCAAAGAGCTATGGTATTATTACCCCTCGTAATAAAATGCATGCCGCGGTAAACCAGGAAGGACAGCAAGGACATAAACACGGTACAAAGCCCGGTACGAAGGAACGTA
>JAFTPY010000200.1 GCA_017463035.1 Lachnospiraceae bacterium | reverse complement strand
TGATTTGAAAATGTAATGCGGCAGAGCAATGCGGCTGTCACGGAGGGCTTGCTTAGGACTGTACATGCTTGTAGTAATAGATTGCTAACTGGGTACGGTCTCTTAAGTCCAGCTTTTCCAAGGTGCTGCTTAAATAATTGCGCACCGTACCCTCGGATAGAAAGAGGGTCTGGGCAATCTCTTTGTTATTTAAGCCTTCGGCCACCAGCTTCATAATTTCAATTTCCTTTTCGTTTAACGGAAGCCCGGACACATCCGGCTCCTTCGGAGCGGAAAGAATGTCCGGAATCTTTTTAACTACCTCGCTTCCGAATACGTTTTGACCGCCGTATACGGCATGCAGTGCCGGAACAATGCTTTCAAAGTCCTGCTTTAATAAATATCCCTTCGCACCTAAACGAAGGGCGCGGATGATGTATTCATCATCGGAAAAGGTGGTGAGAAATAAAATCCTTGCGGTCGGGTTCGTAGCCAGAATGGTAGCAGCGGCGTCCAGACCGTTCACTCCTTCCATACGGATGTCCATTAGGAGAATGTCCGGCTGATGCTCTTTATAAAGGGCAATGGCCTCTGCACCGTCTCTGCCGAGAGCGGGAACGGTAATGTCAGGTTCTGCCTCCAATATGGTTTTTAAGGAAATGCCGACGACGCGGTCATCATCTACAACTAATACTTTCATAAATATCCTCCAAGGTATCGTCAGGGTGTGGGTATCCGTTTCAAAAGAAATTGCCGGTTCTGAAAGGCCTAGCTATTGTCCTTAGGAATGGATACGAAGATATGGAAGCCGTTCTGGGCGGAAAATCGGATGGTTCCTTTTAAGGCAGAGACTCTGGCCTGCATGTTTTCCAGACCCATGCCGGTATTTCCCTCGGGAATCTTTATGTCCGTACCGTTATCCGCTATGGATAGCCTGTACAGGGACGTATATTCCTTCATACTGATGCGGATGGTATCCGCATTGCTGTGTTTTGTTATATTTGCCAAAGCTTCTTTTGTGATGGTAAGAAAACAATAGGTTATGGCAACAGGAAGCTCCGGAGCAATGTCATATTCGAAATACGTCCGGTAGGACGTATAATCTGCTAAAATCTGCCGGGCAGATGTTTCCAAATCCAATGCGTCGTCCCGCAAATCGTGGACGCTGCTGCGGATGCCCTGCATGGCGGCATCCAGACTTTCCTTTAATAAAAGCAGGGATTCATCGTCCTTTTTTACAGTCAGCATGGCGCCTACCTGTAAGATGGAGCGGGACAGAAGATGTCCCACATTATCATGAATCTCTCTGGCAATGCGGGTACGTTCCTGTAGGGTGGCAATTTTTATGCCTGCATCCTGATTTTCGATTAAGGTCTGAGCCTGTTCCTGTAAAGTAAGCTTTTCTTCCGTATCGGAATCACGCAGAGAGATGTAAGCCGAACTCATGCCGGCATATTGTCGTTCTCTGTAGGACAGGAGCAGGGCTACACTGAGTAAAAACAAAATTAGAAAACAGGTAGCAATCTCATCAAAGGTAAAGAAGGAACGAATTACCGGAAGCAGGGAAACAAGCAGTACCGGGGTCGGACGCTTGACACATAACGGATAGCAAAGCACCGGAAGGAAAAACAGCAAGTCCGGTAAAAAGAAACTGAGAAGTACTCCGATGCCAAACAGTCCGTAAGAAAAGGACAGGGAGGATACCAGTTCGTCTGCCGCAAGGGTGATAAATACGCAGAGCAGAAGGATAATCGGTGTGACGGTGGCTTCCGCGGTTAACAGAAGTACCAGACCGAAAAACAGCAGTATCAATTTGTCTATAATTCCTCGCATGGGAGTCCCTCCTTTCCTTTTTCGGGCGCGGTGCCCTTCTTACGAATTCTAACATTCAGTTTAACACATATCCCGCAGAATGAAAAGCCAAAAACAAATGACATTTGTCACTTTCTCTTTCTGACAAACGACACTGGAATGTGAGAGTTGTCTTTGGTAAGATAAGGCCATAAGATGCGAAACCGTGGGAAAACGAAAGGAGACACTATGAATACAGTAGTTAAGATTGAGAATCTGGTAAAGCGGTATAAGGAGCTGGTGGCAGTGGACCACATGAATTTGTCCATTGAACAGGGGGAAATTTTCGGATTGCTGGGACCTAACGGCAGCGGTAAGTCCACCATTATTAACTGCCTGCTTTCTTTAACGAATTATGATAAAGGCGAAATCACCGTGTTCGGCGAGAAGATGCGGGCGGACAATTATTCCGTGAAGGGACGCATCGGTGTGGTGTTACAGAATGTGGCAGTGTTTGACGAGCTGACGGTGTATGAGAATATCGATTACTTTTGCGGTTTGTATGTAAAGGATAAGGCAAAGAGAAAGGAACTGGTACAGGAGGCCATTGCTTTTGTAGGTTTGGAGGAGTTTGTAAAGTTTTATCCGAAGAAGCTTTCCGGTGGTTTGCTTCGACGGTTAAATATTGCTTGTGGTATCGCCCATAAGCCGGAGCTGATTATTTTCGATGAGCCGACGGTAGCGGTGGACCCGCAGAGCCGTAATAAAATTCTGGAGGGCATTCAGGAGCTGAATCGTCAGGGAGCAACGATTATTTATACGTCCCACTATATGGAAGAGGTGGAGCAGATTTGTTCCAGAATCGCAATCATTGATAAGGGGCAGTTGGTGGCAACCGGTACGAAGGAAGAGTTAAAGAGTATGATTCAGACCGGAGAGACCATCCGTGTGGAAGTGCCGGAGATGACAAGTGAAGTGTTGTTCGGATTAGAGAAGCTTTCCCATGTACTTTCTGTGGAGTATAACGACGGACTGGCAACCATTAAGTGCAGCGGCGGCAGACATAACGTGCTTCATGTATTGGAGTTTTTAAACAATACGGAGACCTCCTTCGGAAGAGTGTTTGCCGAGCAGCCGACCTTAAATGATGTGTTCCTTGAAATTACCGGTAAGGAACTTCGGGACGAAGTACAGTAAGGGGGATGACTATGATTTACTACATGTATCGCGTAAAGCGGTTGTTGCGAAATAAAACATTGTTTTTCTGGACCATTCTTTTCCCGTTGGGACTGGCGACGCTTTTCAAATTTGCCTTTTCTTCCATTACGGAAAAGACCTGGGGCTTTGATACCATTCCGGTGGCGGTAACGACGGAGAGTGGTGTAGCTGCGGAAGCGATGTTTGTGGAGTTTCTCGAGGGGATGGAAAATGACGGAGCAGCCTTTTTTTCGGTGACGGAAACTGATAAGGACAATGCGGAGAAGCTGCTTTCCGAAAAGGAAGTAACTGCGGTTATTGTGTTGGGAGAAGAAACGGAAGTTCTGATTTATGAGAACGGACTAAACGCTACGGTAGTAAAGACGGTGGTGGACAATTACTTACAAAGCAGAGACATTTTTATGGAAGCGGCTATGACCGGAAGGCTTGCGGAGGTGACAGAGAGCTTCGCAGACGAAACGGAAACTTTGGCAGTCAGAGAATTTGAAGGGGCAAGTAAGGATCCGATGATTCAATATTTTCAGGCGTTGGTTGCAATGGCAAGCCTGTACGGTGCCATGTATGGATTGTTAAATACCGGTGAAATGAACCAAAATCAAACCGTAGTGGCTGCAAGACGTTTGGCGGCGCCGATGAAAAAGCTCCCGACGGTATTAGCGGATGTGGCAGCGGCGTGTACGATTCAATACTTACAATTTTTATTGATTCTTGCTTACTATTTGCTTGTGTTAAAGGTAGATTTCGGAAGGGTTAACGGTTGGCTGTTTGTTGCGGGTGCACTGTATAGCTTGTTTGGCGTGCTGATCGGATACTTTTTCGGATGCGTTTTACAGAAGGAGAAAGGGATTGCGGATTCCGTCATGACTGGGTGTATCATGTTCAGCTGCTTTCTCGGAGGACTGATGGTGGGAAATATGCGGATGATTCTGGAAACTTCCGCACCGATTGTCAACCGGATCAATCCGGCTACGTTGATTGCGGAATCCATGCACGCATTGTGCGTCATCGGAGATATGGGATGGTTTGCAAGATGTATGATTAGTATCGTACTATGGTGTATTCTTTTGATTATCGTAAGCGTGGTTGCGCTGGGATATCATCAGAGAAAGATCGGAAGGGAGGGAAAGAAGGCATGAAAGCAGTATTAAAGGTAGCAAAAAAGGCATTGCCGTCGGCAAGTATTTATTTCGGCATATTTTGTGCAATCATGTTTGTGTTTACCTTCTTTGCCGGAAAAGACCAAGAGAAGAATTTTCAGGCGACGGAGCTTACGATTTATGTGGATGACGCGGACGATTCCGTCTTATCCCGGACTTTAATCGAATATCTGGGTTCGGAGAATAAGATTACGACGGAGTTTGATAAGGAAATGGTTTCCGAATACCTGTTCAACGGTTATACGGATTACGTGCTTTACTTTGAGGAGGGCTTTGAAGCCGGTTTTTTTGCGGGAAAAGAGGGCGGAATCGAGCGCCAGAGTATTCGGGCCAACGTGGCGTTTGTAGACCAAAAGATTGAGATGTTCTTTCGCTATGTCAGAGCGGAGCTGGCTCTGGGGAAGAATATGGAGGATGCCTGCGGGGCGGTATTGAAAAACTGTGAGAAGCAGGCAAAGGTAGGCGTTGTATCGGTAAGTAAGGGCGGAATTATGGGGATGGTACCGGGCTACTATCTCCTTTCCTATCTGGCCTATATTCTGCCGGCGGTTTTAATCATGATTTTGGGACCGATGATGCACGCATTTTACAAGAAGGACGTAAAAATGCGTACGGATTGCGGAATGGTAAGTGTGCGAAAGCAAAATCTTGCCGTTGTAGCCGGAGTTGCGATTGTGGCATCGGTCGTTTGGGCACTGTTGATGGTGCTGGGAGCTTTGGTTTACCATAAGGATTTTACCGTAGGAACCTTTCTTTGCGGTATGCTTAACAGTCTGTTGTTTTTACTGGTGTCCATTGGGATTGCGGTGCTTTCCGGTGTATTGGTGAAGGGCGTGGATGCGTTAAACGGTGCAAACAATCTAATTTCCATGGGCATGGCCTTTACCTGCGGTGTGTTTGTACCTGCGGATTTTTTACCGGAGGGCGTAAACAAGTTTGCGGAGTTTCTTCCGGCAAGCTGGTATATGAAAAATGTGAGGATGTTATTTGAAGAGGGAGAGATGGTGGATAATATGAGGAAATTCTTTGAAAACTGCGGCGTCATCGCAATTTTTTCGGTAGCAATCTTCTGTGTGTTCCTAGTGGTGGTAAAGAGAAAGAGAGTGGCGTAAATAGAGTTGAAAAGCGGCTGTGTAAGAAGGTTTACACAGCTGTTTTTGTATATTGGAAAGGAAAGCGACAGAGGCAAAAATCTAATTTGGGACTTGGTTTTTTTCTGTATTTGAGGTATAATGTTTTTAATGAGTTAGAATTCGAATACATAGGGTGTAACCTATCACAAAGGAGAGTCATGCTATGAAGTACAAGGAACTGTTTACCCCGGTGAAAATCGGTAATGTGGAGATAAAGAACCGTTTTGCCATGGCACCGATGGGACCGCTGGGCTTAAGTGATGCCGAGGGCGGATGGAATCAGAGAGGTATTGATTATTATGTAGAGCGTGCCAAGGGCGGTACCGGCCTCATTATTACCGGTGTTACCTTCTGTGACCAGCAGGTGGAGCCGCAGAACCAGTCCATTATTCCGGTTTCCACCCACAATGCGGTGCATTTTACGAGAACCAGTAAAGAGATGACCGAGCGTGTACACGCTTACGGCAGTAAGATTTTCTTACAGATGTCCGGCGGGTTCGGACGTGTGACCATTCCGACGAACTTAGGTGAGTTCCCGCCGGTAGCTCCGTCTGAGATTCCGCATCGTTGGCTTGACAAAATGTGCCGTTCCATTACGAAGGAAGAGATTCGCAGTATCGTAAAGTCCTTTGGTGACGGTGCGTACAACGCCATGCGAGGTGGGTTTGACGGCATTCAGATTCATGCGGTGCACGAGGGCTATTTGTTAGACCAGTTCGCAATTTCCATGTTTAACCTAAGAACCGACGAGTACGGCGGTTCCCTTGAGAATAGACTTCGTTTCGCAAAGGAAATCGTGGAAGAGATTAAGTCCCGTTGCGGTAAGGACTTTCCGGTTACCCTTCGTTACAGTGTAAAGAGTATGATTAAGGACTGGAGAAAGGGTGCCCTTCCGGGAGAAGAGTTTGAAGAAAAGGGCAGAGATATCGAGGAAGGTATCGAGGCGGCGAAGCTTCTGGCGCAGTACGGTTACGATGCCCTTGATGTAGATGCAGGTTCCTATGATTCCTGGTGGTGGAGTCATCCGCCGATGTATCAGGAGAAGGGACTGTTCCGTCCGTTCTGTAAGATTGTAAAGGAAGTGGTAGACATTCCGGTTATTTGTGCGGGACGTATGGATGACCCGGATACGGCACTGGAAGCGTTGCAGAACGGTGAGTGCGACATGATTTCCTTGGGAAGACCGTTACTTGCGGACCCGGATTATTGTAATAAGCTTCGTTCCGGCAGAGTATGTCAGATTCGTCCGTGCATTTCCTGTCACGAGGGCTGCATGGGACGTATCGCCACCTATTCTCTTATTAACTGTGCGGTAAATCCGCAGGCAGCAAGAGAGCGTGCCATGGCCTATGAACCGATTTTACGGAAGAAAAAGGTACTTGTGGTCGGTGGCGGTGTGGCCGGATGCGAGGCGGCGCGAGTGCTTGCCATCCGCGGACATCAGCCGGTGCTGTTTGAGAAGAGCGGACGTCTGGGCGGTAATCTATTACCGGGTGGTGCACCGAAGTTTAAGGAAGACGATATCGCTCTGGCGAACTGGTATGCACAGGAAATGGATCGCTTAAAGGTAGAGGTGCATTTAAACACTGAGATTACCAAGAAGGACATTTTAGAGGGCGATTACGATACCGTAATTATGGCCACCGGGTCCACGCCGAAGGTATTCTCCTTAGGAGACGATGACAAGGTATATACGGCAGCACAGGTGCTGATGAAGGAAAAGGATTGCGGCGACACCACGGTGGTGGTAGGTGGCGGTCTGGTAGGCTGTGAGACCGCACTTTGGCTGGCGCAGCACGGCAAGAAGGTGACCATTGTAGAGGCACAGGACAAGATTATGAAGGTGAACGGTCCGCTTTGTCACTCCAACTCCGATATGCTGGCGGCACTGCTTCCGTTTAATAACATAGAGATTCTCACAAGCGCAAAGGTAACCGGTTATGCCGGTGGTAAGCTTTCTGTAGAGACGGCAGAGGGTGCGAAGGAACTGGCTTGCGACAGCGTAATTCTTTCCGTGGGCTATAACGAGGAGAATTCTTTGTATCACGAAGTAGAGTTCGATGTACCGGAGATTTATCTTCTGGGTGATGCCAAGAAGGTAGCCAATATCATGTATGCGATTTGGGATGCCTTTGAGGTGGCAAACCATATTTAAAAAGCAGAGTGAGAAGTCTATTCTTTGGTGTAAAAAGAGGATGTCGTTTTTTGCGACATCTTCTTTTCTATTGCGAAAAGTGTTGTGATTACATGGAAATTATTGTATAATAAAGGAGTGTATTTTCAATGTCCTCGAAATAAAAAGTGACGCGGGCTACAGGAGTAGGTATGGATACGAAGGAGAGTCGGGGAAAATGAAGAAGGTATTTATGATTTCCGGAATTATTATTCTTGCAATTATTATTGGCATTTTTGTGATTACCACCCATGAAAACGATACGCAAGTAACGGAGAAAACAACAAAGGTGGGCGTGATTCTGAATGGTGCGAAAGAGGACCGGAACTGGAGCCAGTCACATTATGAGGGGTTAGAGAATACGGCTGGACAGTTGAATCTGGATTTGATTTACAGAGAAGATATTACGGTAGATATCATTCATGATGAGATTGATAATTTGGTGGAAGCAGGTTGTGAGATTATCGTTGCAAATTCGTTTGAATTCGGAGAAGGAATGGAGTACGCGGCGGAAAAATATCCTGAGTTTTATTTTTTTCATGCCACGGGTGTAGGGGAAGGAAAGAATCTTTCCAGTTATTTCGGAAGGATGTATCAGATACGATATTTGACCGGAATTGTAGCGGGAATGCAAACAGAGACAAAGCGTATCGGATATGTGGCAGCATTTCCTATCGCAGAAGTGAATCGAGGAATTAATGCATTTACGCTTGGGGTGCGTAGTGTGAATCCGGAAGCGGAAGTGTATGTTTGTTGGACGAATTCGTGGAATGATGATACGGCAGCGGAACAGGCGGCCGAAAGGGTAATTAATGAATATGGAATTGATGTTTTGGCAATGCACACTGACTCTATAAAGCCTTTGGAAGTGGCGGAACGTTGCGGTGTGATGTCTATAGGATACAATGTGGATAACAGTTTATATTACCCGAATACTTTGTTAACAGCAGCGGTCTGGGACTGGGAGAACTTCTATACTCCGCATATTCTGACTTGTCTGCAAGGAAAATTTGAAGGTCATCATTATTGGGAAGGGATTGAAACAGGTATGGTATCCATGGCACCGTTATCCACGAGAGTAAAGGCAGGAATAAAGGAAGAAGTAGAAGAGAGCAGACAACGATTGATAAGCGGTACCTTTGATGTGTTTTACGGCCCGATTCGAGACAATGACGGCAGGCTCCGTGTGTCGGAAGGAGAAAGTATGACAGATGCCGCAATGCTGAATGAATTTGACTGGTATGTGGAGGGAGTTGTGCTTGATGAAGAATAGTAAGCTGTTTCAAAGAGTATTGTTGTTGATTATCGGTGTTGTGTTGATGATATTGATTATGGGGATTTTCTTTGCCGGCAACAAGAAAAAAGAGGCAAAAAAGGTGGGATTGATCATTACCGGTTCGATAGATGAACAGGGTTGGAATAATGCGCACTATCAAGGGGTGCGATATGCCTGTGACAAATTAGGTGCGGAGCTTCTCATAAAAGAGTATGTGCCGGAGGAAACCAGCAGTTGTACAGCCGCGGTTCATGAACTTGTAAAAGAAGGCGCATCTATGATTATTCTGTCCAGTTATGCGTATCCAACCTTGGTGAAGGAACTGATTCAAAGCTATCCGGATGTAGCATTTTACGGCATCTCAGCGGAGTATTATGCGGAAAATATGACATCTTATTTCGGAAGAATGTATCAGGCCAGATATTTGGCGGGAGTTTTGGCAGGAAGAATGACGAAAAGCAATTTCATCGGCTATGTGGCAGCAATGCCGAACGATGAAGTGAATCGCGGAATCAACGCTTTTACACTGGGGGTACGAAGCGTGAATCCGGAAGCGCAGGTCAATGTGATATGGACATATTCGTGGGATGACCGGGAAAAAGAAGAAGCGGCAACAAAACGCCTGATAGAGGAAATGAATGCGGATTTGATTACCTATCATCAAAATCAGCATTTTGTGGCGGCGACAGCGGATGCGGCAGGTGTATACTCCATTGGATATAATGAGTCGGAGGAAGGGTTGTCGGAACGGTATCTTACGGCTACGGTTTGGAATTGGAAGGAATTGTATTACAAAATCGTAAGAGAGCTTTTCATGGGAGAGACAAACTCTGTAAAACGACATTGGTTCGGAATCGAAACCGGGGCGGTAGGTCTCGGAGAATATTCTCCGCTAGTGACAGAGGAACTGCGGCAGGAACTGGAAGAAGCAAAGAAACTGATGGCGGAAAACAGTGTGTTTTCTAATGTAATATACGATAATAAGGGGATTCTCCGATGTGACGAAGGAGAGAGTTTAAGTGATGAAATATTGCTTGAAAAAATGGACTGGTATGTGGAGGGGGTAGTACTGCATGAGTAGGAAAGGAAATATCGCAAAACTAAGAAGCATCGTATTTCTTATAGCAATCAGTTTTGGTATACTTATTCTGGTCTGTCTGGCTATGTGGGGGAAAATGCGTAATATCATCAATGAACAGTTGGAAAACCATGTGGCGGAACAGGGAAAAATGATATCGGCCAGAATCAACAGCAGCTTCGGAGATGAATTGCGTCTGTTACAGGAAGCAACCGTATTTGTTGATTTGTCAGACGGCAGTATTTCGAAGTTTTTTCATGAAGAGGCGGGAGTAGACTACGGTGTACTTCGTATCAACGGAGATGCAGCGTGGGGAGAGCCTCTGGATATTAAGGAATATAGCGGTATTTTTGACGCTTTGCACGGAAATGCGTCAGTGTGCAGCGGAGAGGATAACACCGTACTGTTTGCGGTTCCTGTGTATAACGGAGCAAATGTGAAATATGTTCTGTATAAATGCTATGAAAGCAATGTTTTGGCAAAAAAGATTGATTTGACCTGTTATGACGGGAAAGGGGAATGTGTGCTTACAGATGTAGACGGGCACATTGTATTGGGCGAAGAAAACAGAAAACTCACGGATGCATTTTGGCAGACAGAGAAACATGCGGAAGCCTTAGCGCGAATCGACGAAAAGATGAATATTAATTTTTCCGCTGCGGCACATGGAGAGAGTGAGTACGGAAACAATATTCTTTTTGCGGCAGAGACCGATTATTACAATTTGTATATTCG
>JAFTPY010000199.1 GCA_017463035.1 Lachnospiraceae bacterium | reverse complement strand
TCGCACTCCTGCAAGGACAAAGACTCCGCCGGTACATCCTTTTTCAGCACATACACATAACAAAAAGCATCTTTTCTCCGCACCATCAAACAGTACTGCAGCTCCTTGGCGGATACCGTGAGTCCCAGTTCCTCCGAAAGCTCCCGTACCGCAGTAGTAAGCGGCTCTTCTCCTGCCTGCACCGAGCCCCCTGTGGTTGCCCATTCTCCCGGACAGTTATCTACCGTATCACTGCGCTTTTGCATCAACAACTCGCCCTTACTGTTTTGAATCCAAATATGTACTACCTTATGATACCTCCCCTTCGGAACCGCCGTTCCCCGCAGATGCCTTTCTCCCGTTTTCTGTCCTGCTCCGTCATACAAATCCCAATATTCTGCCATCTTCAATTCCTTTCGCACTCTACCGTCGCTGCATGCTTACTCCTTCGTTCCGGAAGCATCGACGACACACTTTCCTATACCACATAAGGCTGTCCCATCGATTTCTCAACAAGACAGCCTTTTTGATTTTACCTATTACTTATTCTCTTCCTTTACCTCAATCTTACGGATTTCCTTCGTACGGATTTCCTCACAGATTGCGGAAATAAACTCAGCTAACGGCTTCTGTCCCTCATCACCGAGATAACGGCTTCTTACGGAAACAACACCGTCTTCTTCTTCCTTCTGACCAACAACCAGCATATACGGAACGCGGGCAAGTCTGGTCTCACGGATCTTGTAACCGATTTTCTCCGCTCTGTCATCCATTTCTGCGGAAATACCGTTCTTACGAAGCTCCTTTAATACCTTCTCCGCATAGTCGTTGTACTTCTCGGAAATCGGAAGCACGCGTACCTGCTCCGGACAGAGCCAGGTCGGGAACAATCCCGCATACTTCTCGATAAGCCATGCAAGGGTTCTCTCGTAGCAGCCCATACTGGTTCTGTGGATAATATACGGACGAACCTTGTCACCGTTCTGGTCGATGTAGTACATATCAAACTGCTCAGCAAGGAGCGCATCCCACTGAATGGTAATCATGGTGTCTTCCTTGCCGTATACATTCTTTGCCTGAATATCAATCTTCGGTCCGTAGAAGGCAGCCTCGCCGATACCTTCGATAAACTCGATACCCAGCTCGTTTAATACATCACGGATATGCTGCTCGGTCTCGTTCCAAACCTCAGCGGAGCCTACGTACTTCTCCGGGTTCTCCGGGTCCCAACGGGACAGACGATAGGTCACATCCTCTTCCACACCAAGGGTCTTTAAGCAGTGCTGCGCCAAAGCGATACAATTCTTAAACTCCTCTACCATCTGGTCCGGACGAACAATTAAGTGACCCTCGGAAATGGTAAACTGACGCACTCTGGTCAAACCGTGCATCTCACCGGAATCCTCATTACGGAAGAGCGTAGAAGTCTCACCGTAACGAAGCGGCAGGTCCTTATAGGACTTCTGGCTGTTCTTGTATACATAATACTGGAACGGACAGGTCATCGGACGAAGTGCAAACACTTCCTTGTCCTTCTTCTCGTCACCCATGACGAACATGCCGTCCATGTAATGATCCCAGTGACCGGAAATCTTGTACAAATCACTCTTTGCCATGAGCGGAGTCTTGGTACGGATGTAGCCCCACTCGTTATCCTCCAAATCCTCAATCCAGCGCTGTAATCTCTGGATCATCTTTGCGCCCTTCGGCATCAAAAGCGGCAATCCCTGACCGATGACATCAACGGTGGTGAAGAGCTCCATCTCACGACCCAGCTTATTATGATCGCGCTTCTTAATATCCTCCAAATGAGCCAGATACTCATCCAAATCCGCATTCTTCGTAAATGCCGTACCGTAAATACGGGTCAGCATCTTATTCTTCTCACTGCCTCTCCAATATGCACTGGAGGAAGAAATGAGCTTAATTGCCTTGATACCCTTGGTACTCATTAAGTGCGGGCCTGCACACAGGTCCACAAACTCACCCTGAGAATAGAAGGAAATCTCCGCATCCTCCGGCAAATTCTGAATGAGCTCTACCTTGTACGGCTCGCCCTTCTCTTCCATAAACTTAATTGCCTCGGCACGCGGCAGGGTGTAACGTGTCAGCTCCGCACCCTCCTTAATAATCTTCTTCATCTCTGCCTCTAAGGCATCCAGAGCTTCGCGATCAAACGGCGGGCAGTCAAAGTCATAATAAAAACCGGTATCAATAGACGGTCCGATGGCACACTTCGCCTCCGGATACAATCTCTTCACCGCCTCCGCCAGCACGTGGGATGCGGTATGATGATATGCTGCCTTACCCGCATCATCGTTAAAGGTCAAAATACTTAACTCGGAATCCTCTTCCACAACGGTTCTAAGGTCCACAACCTTCCCGTTTAACTCAGCGGCACAAGCCATTCTGGCAAGACCTTCGCTGATATCCTTGGCAATGTCGATGATAGACATCGCAGATGCATACTCCTTTACGGAGCCGTCTTTTAACGTAATCTTCATGTTCTTTCTCCTGTCAAAACTAAAAAGTCCCTCTGCTACCAACGGTAACAAAGGGACGATGTCTCGCGGTTCCACCCTTCTTGAAAAGCACTGAGCTTTTCCGGCTTCATTAAAGATGATAACGGAATCACCGTGGCGTATTAGGCCCGCTCCGAGGTGGTCTTCTTTTGCTTCCTGTCAGGCTGCTCTCAGCACATACAACCCTCTCTGTGACATTTCACAACGTACTGTCCTCATCAACGCTTTCACTGTGTTTTATTATATCACTTTGCTTTAAAAAGTCAAGAAAATTTCATCATCGAATTAATTCACCGGATAATATACCAAAGAATATCCTTCTTCATTCGTTTCAAAGGCCACATGTACCTCTTTCGTATAATACAACGTCGTGAAGTTTCCTCCTGTTTTCGCACCTTCCACGGTCTTGGCAAACTGCTCCTCCGACCATTCCGTATCCGGTTCAAAGGCCTTTATCAAAGACATACAAAGATTCATGTCAAAATTGCCTTCCTTCGACTCAATACGAACTATATGCAGCTGCTTCGTCGCCGTATCATAATCCGCTTGTATCGTAAAGTCATCGGAACCGTAATAATGCCTGTCACAAGCAAACTGCACGTCAAAATCGTCATCATATATCTCGTAAAGCTCCTCAGCGTATCTAATATACCAATTACTGTATATGGAATAATCCTCCGAAAACTGAAAGCTGTACATCCGTTGTTCCACCAGCCACGCTTCAAACTCCTCAAGAGTCATATCAAAATGCTCACTGTCACACGGATAACCAATGCCTTCGATATCCTCCCGATTAAAATAGTAAACCTCGAAATCCTCTTCTTCCCAACAATACACAGGTTTTAACTCTAATAATGCCGCATTCCGAAATTCCCGGTTAAACTGTTCTTCCAATTCCTCTTCGGAAAGTTCCGGCTCATCATCGTAAAATTCCTTTTCGAAGACCTCTTCCTGATATCCCCCGGATACGTTTTCAACCACCCTTACAATTGCCGGGCCGATGAGACCGAGACAGTTCACAAGAATATAAATGACAACAATAATGATTGCAATCTTTTTTCCCTTTTTCTGTGCTGCAGATCTATTCGTTCCCGACGTGGATGTAGTTGTGGACGAGGTATACGTTCTCTGCGGTCCGGTATTCACACTCGTGCGTTCCCTCACAACGCGCTTCGTTGACTCGGTACGAGGATCCGTATGATACGTACACCCCTTATCATTCAACGGGTCATGACGCTCGTTTAAATAAATCCCGCCTGATATCTCGTATGTCTTTACAAACCTGCGACAATTCTTACACCAGGTACCTTCTATTTTCTTATCACATATTGTACAAAGCTTCATACACTCTCCTCATTCCCTGTCTATGCCAGCCTCTCCAGACGTTCCTCAAACTCCTCTACCGGCAAAGGTTTGTCAAACAAGTAGCCCTGGGCGTTATAACAGTTATTCTCTTTTAAAATCGTCACCTGATCTACCGTTTCCACACCTTCCGCGATACACTCCAGCCCCAGATTCTGTGCCATGCCGATAATATGCTTTAACATAACCTTCTTCTGGCTGTTATCCTCGGTATCCTCATCCCCCTCCGGAAGAAAGCTCTTATCAATCTTTAATACCTTCCACGGCATCTCGCGAATCAAATTCAAGGAAGAATATCCCACGCCGAAATCATCTACGGCAACACTAAAGCCCTGGGTACGGAACGCAATTACAATCTGCTTCAATTCCCGGAAATCCACATCCGTTGTGGTCTCCGTAAGTTCTAACTCAATGTACTCATGCGGCACCTTATATTTGTCCACAATTTCAAGCACATGCTCCACCAAATCCATATCTCCCAAATGAACTCTGGATAAGTTCACGGATACCTTTACAAGCGCCTTTCCTTCCTCACTCCAACGCTTCAAATCCCGGCATACATGCTCCAGAACATAAAAGTCCAACTCACAAATCATGTTACTCTGTTCCAAAACCGGAATAAAACGATACGGCAGAATCATTTCCCCGTTATGCTTCCAGCGGCAAAGTGCTTCCGCGCCGTTCAAACGATAATTCTTCAGCGTTACCTTCGGCTGATAATACACCATAAACTCTTCGTTTCGAAGAGCCTCATCAAATACACTCTCCACCCACTTTTCATTTTCCACGGATTGCATCAATTTCTCATCAAAAAAAACATACGGAACCCGCTTCACATGCTTCGCCATATTCCAGGCCATACCGATACGGTCCATAATTTCTTCCGCCGTTTTTTTTCCTGTAATCTCATAATAGCCCGCATAAGTGGTTAACATGGCCTTTTTCTTATCCTTCAAACCCAGTTCGATCATAGTACCGGATAGGTATTTTACCACATAAGACATACGCTTTTTGAGAAACAAAACCGTAAAGGTATCTCCCTGAATCCGGCATACACAACCGTCCTCTTTCAATCCTTTTTGAAGACCTTCAATAAACTTCTTCAAAATCTTTGTACCGTCTTCTCTTCCGAACTGATGATTCACCACGGAAAAACGTTTCATATCAAAACGACATGCCGCATACTTTTCAATTTCTCCCGATGCAATCTTTTCATCAATGCTCTTGAAAAAATAATTCAAATTGTACACATCGATAAAATCAGCCCGGAAGCTTAATTTATTTGCCATCTCCCGCATTTCCCGCAAATTCTCCAGCGCACTCGTATTGTCCGGTGCCACCTTGTCTATGGTATCCTCTAACTTAACCATAAACTCATTTACCAGCTTCGCATAAGAATCGTTATGTTTCATACTGTCGTTCTCCTTAACTTTCAGTAACTTCCAACTGCGGCAACTCGATTACAAATGTAGTCCCCTCCGCCTCATTGCTGTCTGCCGTAATCCTTCCCTGCATCTGACGGACAAACAAATCGACTATCGATAATGCAAATTCATTTACATCCTCTCTCTCCTGCAAACGTAAAATGCCTCTGGAAAAATACTCATGAATACTGTCTAGTTCCTCCGGCTTTAGTACCTCTCCCAAATTCTGCACCGCGATTTTCAAAATCTGAGCATAAGAATCCTTTCGGGTCGATACCGAAATCCGCAACTCGGATGGAGTATCCGCATTTTCTTTTACCGCAATCGCATTCGTAATCAGCTTTGTCAGTAGCTGACCGATACGCCCTCCGTCTCCGAAAAGCAATCTCGGAACCGTATCCGAAATTTC
>JAFTPY010000198.1 GCA_017463035.1 Lachnospiraceae bacterium | reverse complement strand
CTTAGGAACCGGGGGTTTTACGTGGACGGATATGTGGCAAACAGGGAAGGCACCTACGTAACAAAGGATGAGTACGAGGAGCCTTTTTTGATGAAGGATTGGTATTACGGCGAAGAGTGCAATGTAAGAAAGCCGGAACAGGCACTTTCGGCGGTGCGGCATCTGGCAGCGTTACATAATGCACTGACAGGAGTGTCGCAGCCGGCGGTACCTCCGGTGTCGGAGAACGGGTCGGATACGCTGGCGGGGACAACGGCGACAGGAATGCTACAGGCATTGCCAGGGGCGGTACAAAAGAGTTTGCCGGAGTTGTTTGAAAAGAGGAACCGGGAGCTTCGCCGAGTGCGCTCCTTTATCCGGGAGAAAAAGCGGAAGGCGTACTTTGAGACGGTGTATATCAATACCTTCCCGGAGTTTTATGAGAAGGCAGAGGCGGCACTTGTTAAGACGAAGGAGTATTGCTGTACGGAAACTCTGGAGGCTGCAATTCGTGAGGGGAGGGCCTGTCACGGCACCTATACCCACCACAATCTGTTGGTACTCCATAACGGAGACTTTGCTACGCTGAATTTTGATAAGGCGTGTCTTGGGGTACAGATCGCGGACTTTTACCTGTTTTTCCGGAAACTGATGGAGAAAACCGGTTGGGACCGGGGGCTGGCGGAACGTATGATGGACGCCTATGCATCGGTGCGGAAGGTAGACAAGGCGGAGTGGCAGGTGTTTTATCTTCTTTTGTCCTATCCGGAAAAGTTTTGGAAGATTACAAACAGTTATAACAGCGGTAAGAAATCGTGGATACCGCAAAAGACCACGGAAAAGCTATTGGCGGTGAAGGAGCAGGAAAAGGAGAAGGAAGCGCTCCTTGCGGACATTTTAAAGGTATGGTGCTAACTGGGCTGGGTCTGACAGCTCATTGACATAAACTGTTGGAATGTGGTATATTTTCCGGTAGAGTAGTTCGGCTGCAAATGTAGATTTGCAGCCGTTTTAGATACGTGCAGAGTACGAAGAAAGGAGTATAATATGGCGGGATATGATGAACGTTTTGCGGCAGTGAAGGAGAGGCTGGCACGGAAGCAGCATTTGGAGGCAGTGATGCCGGATCTGCAAAATCAGTACAGTGACTTACTGGCAAAGGTAACGGAGCTACGGGAGCAAAAGGCAGAGGAGCAGAAGGATGTGGACCGGCTGGAGCAAGGGAGTCTTGCGGCATTTTTCTTAAATGTGGTCGGGAAAAAGGAAGAAAGGCTTGCCAAAGAACAGCGGGAAGCTTATCAGGCTGCGGTAAGGTGTGACGTTGCGGAAAAAGAGTTGTTCGACATTGAGTCTCGCCTCGACAGAACCGCAGGAGAGCTCGCTTCCTTGCAGGATTGTGAAAAAGAGTATGAAGTCTTGCTGCAGGAAAAGCGGAACGATATTGAACGACAGGGGCTGCCGGCAGCGGAAGAGATGATAAAGAACGAGCAGAGACTGTTTGAGGCGGAAAAACAGGTCCGGGAAATCAAGGAAGCAATCGTTGCGGGCGAAAAGGCAAAGGAGCTGGCGAAGGCGGCTCATGTAAATCTGGACAGTGCGGACAGCTGGAGTACCTTTGATTTGTTCGGCGGCGGATTGTTTGCGGATATGGCGAAGCACGGGAAAATAGACGAAGCTCAGGCTCTGATCGAAGAATTACAGGTACAGCTCCGTAATTTTAAAACCGAGCTTACGGATGTACGGATTGAAGCGGACATAAGAATTGATATCAGTGAAATGCTAAAGTTTGCGGACTATGTGTTCGATGGCTTTTTTGCGGATTATGAAGTGAAGCATCGGATTGAGGATGCTATCGGACAGGTAGAAGATGCGGAAGAAAAGATAGAGGGACTGTTAAAGCATTTGGGCCGGTTGGAGGCAGAGAGCGAGAGGGAAACGGAACGGTGTCGGGAGATGCTGAGGCGGCTGATTATGACGACAGAAGTGTAAGGGTGGAACGACAAAACGGTGAAGTGAGAAATATCTCTTGAATCATAACGCGTTTTTCGCTATAATGTACTAGGAAAGCAGTGCTTTCCCAGTACGCCTCCGGCGGATCGCACGAATTTGCATGGGAAACTGCTGCTTTGCAGCGCAAATTCGGCGGAGAAACGCTTAACAGCGTTTCTATAGTAGGCATATGCCGGGAGGGATTTGTATGAAGAGTGAAAAGCGCGTTCTTTTTTTGTTGGCAGCGTCTGCGGTGGTAATTCTCCTGGTGACGGTGCTGACGCTTTTTTCGGGAAAAGAAGAGCCTGCCGGGACCAAAAAGTCGGGGAAAAGACCGAAAGCGACGGCCGGAGTGTCTTCAGGTGAGATTGCGGCAGAGTATAATAAGCTTATGATGATAAAGTCGGCGGATACGGAAACCGGCATGATTGTAGCGTTTGATTTGGAGGAGGGCGGCGAAGTGACGCTTTCCTACGGGGTGGCGGCGGACATCCGCAGTAAGTACGGAAGTCTTACCTATGCGGCGTCTTTACAGTACGGCGATATTGTACGGACGGAGTATAACGGAGACGGCAGTCTGGTAAGGATGCGGTTGTCCGGGGAACATTGGGAGCTTCATGGGGTGGAGGAGTTTTCGATTTCGGATGGTTCGTTAAACGTAAATAATACGAATTATAGAATTACGGAAAAGACGGTGGCTTACTGCGAAGGGGAGCAAATTGCCGTCGGGGAAGTGAAGGACGTGGACCGGGTGGAGCTTTACGGTCTCGGGACGGAGCTTTTGGCCATACATGTCATTAAGGGGCACGGCTCCATTAAACTTATTAATTGCAGTGAGTTCCAAGGCGCAAAGGTTTCCTTTAAGGACGAAAGTCATGTTTTAGAAGGGGAACCGTCCTATCTGGTGCGGGAAGGCAAGTATACCGTGTCTGTCATCGGAGAGAAAAATGCCGCAGCGGCGGAGGTGACGGTGGCGCGGAACGAGCAGGTGGTGATTGACTTGTACGAGTACGGCGGTGCACCGGTCAATACCGCAGAGGTGCGGTTTAAGATTACGCCGTTTTCCGCAGTGTTGAAAATAGACGGGGAACGGGTGGACTATTTCGAGCAGGATTTGGTGCTGGAATACGGCGAGCACAAAATAGAGGCCGAACTTGGCGGATACCTTACATATAAAGGATATTTGAATATTACAAAGCCGTATCATACGTTCCAAATTGATTTGCCGGAGCGTCCGGCTTCTTCGGAGGAGCCTTCCGGGGATTCCCAAGGCGGAAGCCCGGACGATAGCGGATCGGAGTCGGGAGATGGCAGCGGAACCTCGGAGTATCCGGGAGACGACGATGCCGATGACAATCCGGATGATGACGGGAATAGCGAGAGTTCCGGTGGCGG
>JAFTPY010000027.1 GCA_017463035.1 Lachnospiraceae bacterium | reverse complement strand
GAGCATGTTAAGAATCGTAGAAAGCACAAATTGGAAGAAGCAAAAGAAATGCGGAAGTAAGATATTTCCGTTTGACAGAAAAATACCCGTCCAAACCGGACGGGTGTTTTTTTCTTAAATTAAATAGACGTAAAACTGAAATTCATCCATGTCGGCAAAAAACTCTCTCTGTTTCTATTAGTTCTGCGCTGACAGCTCCGCAATCCTCTCTCTCGGATGCTGTCCCTCAACCTCCAGATTATAGCCTTTTTCTTCAAGCCACACAAGAATTTGCTCAAACTGCTGAATTGCTTTTTCCTTTTCTCCCATCAAAGCGAGCACTTCTGCTTTGGAAAACAAATGAGAAATCGATTCGGAATCCTTCGAAATTCTGTCGTAATACGAAATGGCCTCCTCATATCTTCCAAATCCCCAGCACAAATCTCCGGCACCTTCAAGTACACCATCATTATGTTCGTCAATTTTTATCGCAGTTTCAAGAACAATCCATGCTTCCTCTTTTCTTCCCATTCTTTGAAGTGCCCATGTATAACAACATATTGCTGTCACGTTTTCCGGTTCCTCTTCCACCCACTTTTTGTAGTCAGAAAGAACTTCCTCCCCTTTATGTAACTTCAGCAGAAGCTCTGAGAGACATCTTCTTGCAATAAGCCAGTCTTTCCCGCGTTCTGCATCACCTTCCCGAACCGCACGTCTTAAGTTATGCAGTGCTACCTCTATATCCTTTGATGCACGTAATTCGTAAAGGCAACCGTAACACCGATAGTCCTCTGCTTCGGCTGTTCCCGACAAAATCCTTTCCTCATAACCTTCCACAGCACGCCTAAAATCCGATTCCAATCCACTTAACTCGTAGTTTGTCCACAACTCTCCTTCAGCACCCCCATAGGCCGGATATTTTCTTGCCGGTACGTCTTGAAACAGACCATCAATCGTTACACCAAAGCATTCTGCCAGTAGCGGAAGCAAAGAAATATCCGGAGAGTACAAACCCTGCTCCCACTTTGAAACCGCCTGCGCAGATACCCCCAGCAATTCTCCGAGCTTTTCCTGTGACAGTTTCTTTTCTAACCGTAGATTTCGAATGTTTTCATTTAATGTCATATCATGCCCTCCTTTTCATTTGCTAATTGCAAAATAATTAGCGTTTCCTTACAGTTTTCATAACTCAGTTGCGCAATCGTTATTGTGACTTTAGTATAACATCTATGATTTCGACCTTACAGAAAGCAAATGGATTACTTTCTTATCAACGAATGGTTGATTTCATCAAAAGTTGTCCCTACAAGTTAATTTATATTTATTTCAATCGTTTTCTATAAAAAAGATGTCTAAGTTAATAGACATCTTTCATAACAGAAACTTCAAGTTTCCCGGTCTTCTTCAATCTGTATCATCTCCGTCATCTTCTACACCCAGACCGTATTCATACACTTCATTGATTTTGGCCTGTGCCTGCTCCGTTTCTTTTTTCTTGATTAAGGCATTACGGTCGCTCAATATGGAAAGCATTTCATCCACCACTTCTCCCTCCCGAAGATGAGAATATTGGCACAAATACCCAATCATTCGTGCTGCCGTAAAATCCGTGTTCAAGTTCCGTGTAATTACGTCGCACAGTCCTTCCTCATAACCACGTTCCAGGAGCATGTGATAAAGTTGCATGCTTAGTTCTGTTCTTGGTTTCATGTGATTCTTCTCCCCTAAACCTTAAAATCCGGCTTTCTTTATTGCCTCCACCAGATTTCTTCCGTACTGCTCCGTTCCGAGACAGTTCGGATGCAGATTATCAATGTAATACTCCGGCAAATGCGGAACTAAAGAAAATCCGTCCACTACGGTTACATTCGGGTACGCTCCCGCAATTTTCTTTACATTCTCGCAAAATCTCACAAATACATCATAACGCTCCGGGCAATCGCCTCTCCAAATCGGGCTGACACAAAGCACCGGCGTATCTCCGTATACTTCCTTCAGACTCTTATAATACTCTTCCACCGCATCCATGGTCTCCGAACCGAACTGATTGGTTCCCATAGCGATAATGATTTTATCCGGCTTGTAACCTTCCATCGGTACCATGGTGTTTTTATCATACACATAGCCGCCGATGCCCTGATTAAGGATATCGTAATTCAAAAGCCGGTTAGCAATACTTACATAGGTATAGGCCGAACGGAGCGGTCCGTAGCCCTGAGTAATGGAATCACCGATCCAAAGCACCTTCTCGCCCTTATTTGCCGGAGTGTATGCAGCATTAATTTCAAAATCACGCACCAGCACTGTAGCATCCGACGGAAGATAAATCACAACATCTTTCTCTCCTTCGGAAAGTTCAAAGGTAAGCGAGCCTTCTTCTCCCATATCCTTTACATAATAAATCTTTTCCGGCATTCCGTTCACATAAAGCTCCACGGAATCTTCAGACCCACGCCAGATAAATTTATAGGAAAAGGAAATCTCCGTTGCTGTCGTGGTAAACTCAAAGGTCTTTGCCGTGGTAGCAAAACATCTGTCATACCAAAAATCAAAGGCTCCCTTAAAATAGTCCATTTGACTCTGCGTATACTGAAATGCCTGTAAATAGCCGTCCTTCGTCTCATCAAACCAAAGCGCACCGTAATAAATTTCTTTTAATTGTTCGTTAGATAATTTCATATGTAAACCCCTTTCGTGTGTAGATGATTTTATTATAAGGCAGAGGGGAGAATTTGTAAAGGGAAGAAGTCTACGCCATGCGGTCATTCGCAATCCGCTCCGCTTCTTGCTCATGCGTATGGCTCTCGCCATACATTCCGCATATAAAAGTAAACTCCGTTACAAGTAAACTTGCACGACCGGACCTCAGCTCGAATCCGCTCCGCTTCTTCTCGCTGAGCCGGCTTTCGCCGGCTCTCAAAAAAGAAACAAGACTCGTCCTCCGGAAAACAAGTTTTCCGCGTCCGA
Source organism: Lachnospiraceae bacterium (assembly GCA_017463035.1). GTDB lineage: Bacteria > Bacillota > Clostridia > Lachnospirales > Lachnospiraceae > SIG307. The sequence goes on along the minus strand of JAFTPY010000027.1, from coordinate 1,017 downwards.
GTCTCATTTCTTTTTTGGTCCGGTCTCAATTTTGAATCATATTTTCGATAAACGTGCCATAGCCTTTCGTACTGTCCCTGATAAATACATGTGTCACCGCTCCGATTAGTTTCCCATTCTGGATAATCGGGCTTCCGCTCATTCCTTGGACAATTCCGCCGGTCAGTTCCAATAGCTCTTTATCTGTTATTTTTATTACTAATCCCTTTGCATGATTACGGTTGGCGTAATCGACCTGTTGTATCTCGATTTCATATTCATTTACGTTTCCGTTGATTTCACACAGTATGGTGGCTTTTCCTTTTTTTACTTCCTGCTTAAACCCGACTTCCATCGTCTTGTGTTGTGGATATAGTTTGCAGTTTTCTTTTACCGTGCCGAAAATTCCCTGGGCTGTATTTTTGATGACTGTTCCGAGGCATTCGTCTTCCGAACGGTGTATTACTCCGCTCAATTCTCCCGGTTCTCCCGGCGCTCCTTTTACAATGCGAAGTATTTCCGCATCATATGCGGCACCGTCGCCGACTTCCATGATAACTCCCGTATCCACATCCGTGATTCCGTGGCCCAGTGCTCCGAATTTCCCGTCCGGGGTAATATAGGTCAGTGTACCGATTCCCTGGGTATCATCCCGGATCCAGGTTCCTATCTTATACGTTCCGTCCGATGTTCGAACCGGAGTCACCGCCGTCTCGATTACTTCCTTCCCGCGTCTCACTTTACAGCGAAGTGTACTTCCGTCCGAATCTTTTAATAGCTTCATCAGGTCCTCTTTTTCCGTCATCGCAATGTCGTTTACTTCAACGATATAATCTCCCGATTTTAACCGGTTTTCTGCCGGTTCATAGGTCATTTTGTCTTCTCCGGTCAACGTTGTGGTTCCCAATACCAAAATTCCATTTGTTTCTACATGAATTCCAATGGCCGAACCGCCTACGGTGACACTTTCCGGTGATACCGCCGAAATTTCAACTTTTTTTAACGGGATAAATCCGAACAACTTCACTTCCATAGTAG
>JAFTPY010000197.1 GCA_017463035.1 Lachnospiraceae bacterium | reverse complement strand
CTCTGCCTGATCGCCGATTCTTTCCATATCGGTAATCATTTTCAGTGCAGCGGAAATCGAACGGAGGTCTTTCGCCACAGGCTGCTGCTGAAGAAGAAGTTTTAAACATATCGATTCAATCTCACGTTCCATTTGATCGATTTCGCGCCCCTGTACTTTCACTTCTCGTGCACCACGGACATCTCCGTCCAGTAATACCTTTGCTACATAGGCAATGATTTCTTCGCATCGTGCCCCCATCTCAATCATCTTTCTGTTCAGCAGGCTAAGCTGCTCATCAAATCTGCTTCTCATAATATTATCCAAACCTTCCTGTAATGTAATCTTCCGTACGCTTATCCTGCGGCTGCGAGAAAATCTGCTCTGTTTCCCCGAATTCAATCAATTCTCCGAGAAGAAAAAAAGCCGTATTATCCGAAATTCGAACTGCCTGTTGCATATTATGAGTCACAATAATTATAGTATATTTTTCTTTCAATTGCAATGTAAGTTCCTCAATCCGGGAAGTCGAAATCGGATCCAGTGCCGATGTCGGCTCATCCATCAGCAACACCTTCGGCTCTACCGCAAGTGCACGGGCGATACAAAGCCGTTGCTGCTGACCTCCCGACAATCCGAGTGCATTCTTTTTCAGTCTATCCTTTACTTCATCCCAAATCGCCGCATCACGAAGTGCACGTTCCACAATCTCGTCCAATTTAACCTTGCTCCTCATACCATGTGTGCGTGGACCGTAAGCTATATTATCGTAAATACTCATCGGAAACGGATTCGGCTTTTGAAACACCATCCCCACATCGCGACGCAACTCGTTCACATCTACATCCTTGTCAAAAATATTATGTCCGTTATAACATACTTCTCCGGAAATCTTAACACTCGGAATAAGATCATTCATCCGATTCAGCGTTTTGAGAAAGGTCGATTTCCCGCATCCCGAGGGGCCGATTAATGCCGTTATACTTTTTTCCGGAATCGCCAAATTTATATTTTTTAAAGCCTTATTCTCCCCGTACCAAAGACACAGCTCCTTTGCCGTCATTATTTCATTCATACACTTCTCCTTTTTTCAAAATATTTGCCGACCAGAGTAGCAGACAGATTAATCAATAAAGTCAACACCATCAAAATCGCCGCGATTGCAAAAGCCACACCGAATTCACCTTCTTCTTTCGCATACACGTACAACGCCACCGTCAGTGTTGCTCCCGGACTTGCAAGTCCTTCCAATATACCGTTCAGCGTATGCGCAAAGCCTGCCGTAAAAAGTAACGCTGCCGATTCCCCCAAAATTCTTCCGACCGACAAGATACAACCGGTAATCACGCCATCCACACATCCCGGAAAAACCACGGTCCGAATCACACGCCATTTCCCGGCTCCGAGACCGAAGGCTCCCTCTCGATAGCTTTGCGGCACTGTCTTCAAGCTTTCCTGAACCGTACGCATTACGGTAGGCAAATTCATAATCACAAGCGTCAGCGCACCGGCAAGAAGACTTGTGCCGAAGTTATTTGAAAAAAGAAGCATCCCCACAAGCCCGTAAATAATAGACGGAATTCCCGAAAGAGTTTCTGCCGCATATTCGATAACAGAAACCACTTTCTTATTTTTAGCGTACTCCGTAAGATAGATTGCGGCTCCCACACCGAGAGGCAACACAACCATGAGCGTGGCCAATACGATGTATACCGTATTCAAAATATCCGGTAAAATACCGATTCGTCCGGACAAATAACTCGGTTTGGTCGAAAGCAATTCCCAGGATATATTCGGAATCCCGTTTCCCATCACATATCCTACAAGGAACAATACCAACACCGCCGTAACTCCGGTACATATATACATCGCGCCCCGCATAAATCCGATATAAAATTTTCTCATTCTATTCATTCTATTTCTCCTTATCCCGCTTTAAGAAGAAATTAAGCGTAGCGTTAATCAGCATGATAAATAAAAACAATACAAGTGCAATGGAAAACAATGCATTTCTCTGTAAACTTCCCGGACTTGAATACGCCATTTCACCGGAAACAGCCGTCGTAAGGAAACGAACACTCTGAAACAGTGAAGGCATATTCGCTACATTTCCCGCAACCATCATAACAGCCATTGCTTCCCCAACCGCACGACCCACACCGAGTACTACCGCTGCTGCAATACCGCTTTTCGCAGCAGGTACGGATACCCGGAAAAAAGTTTCGGTCGGGGTTGCCCCCAGCGCCAAAGAAGCGTCCTCAAATTCTTTTGGCACGGCATCCAACGCCGTAACCGAAACCTTAATAATATTCGGCAATACCATTATGGCAAGAACAACAATGGCCGCCAACAAACTTGCACCGTCCGGCACATGAAACACTTCTCGAATTGCCGGCACAAGCACAAGCATTCCCACAAGACCGTATACCACCGAAGGAATCCCCGCCAACAGATTTACCGCTGTTTCAATTACTGCTCTCACCTTTTTTGATGCAACCTTCGAAAGATAGACCGCTGCAAAAAAACCGACCGGTACTCCCATCAATATAGCGCCTGCCGTACCGTAAACACTGGTCAATATAAACGGTAATATTCCGTATTTCGGCTCGGCAGCGGTAGATGCCCACTCCTTGCCGAACAGAAAGTGAATAAGACCGATTTCCTTGATGGCAGGAATACCGGAAATGACCAGATACACTGTAATGAGCAAAACACAGCCGACAGTAATCAATCCGAGAATAAGAAATATCCCTTGAATCACTTTCTCAATAATTTCAGTACTTCTATTCCTGGTTCGTTTAAAGAACTCTAAAAATATACTTGTATGCATATTTAACCTCAATTAGAATAAGCGGCGATGCCCTTCCGACATCGTCGCTGTCACTTTTTAGTTAGCAGGAACTACACCAGCGCTGCTGATAAACTCATTTGCCTCGCCGGATGTAATATAATCAAAAAACTTCTGTGCATTTTCGGAAAGCTGCGTATCTTCCTTTGTCACAAGGACAAACGGACGTTGTACCACATAACTTCCATCCTTAATGGTTGCCTCACTCGGCGCAATCCCCTCTACCGTAAGTGCTTTTACAGTCTCTTTCACCGAAGCCAGAGAAGCATACCCGATTGCGGCCGGATTACTTGCAACCGTAGTTATTACATCTCCGGTGGAGGTTAATTCCTGACGATACTTGCACTTGTCTTCGGTCTCGGTAATCGACTCAAAACCATCTCTTGTTCCGCTCCCAGCTTCACGACCGATAAGTACGATTTCCGCATCGTTTCCACCCACTTCACTCCAGTTCGTAATTTCACCGGTATAAATCTTTGCAATCGTATTTATATCCAGATTATCTACAGTGTTATCCGGATTCACAATAACAGCAATCCCGTCATATGCAAGTACAGTTCCTATCAGCCCCTTTTCTTTCTCCTCATCTTTAAGGTTACGACTGGAAAGCCCGATATCGCATCTACCTTCCTGTACCGCCTGAATGCCTGCACCGGAACCGGTTGCGTTATAAGTTACGGTAATTCCGGTATCTGCTTCAAATGCTTCTCCTAAAGCACCGATTACTTTATTCATTGAAGTAGAGCCGTCTGTAGCGACCGCCTCCTTATTACCTCCGCAACCGACAAGCATACCTGTGAGCAACATTCCTGTTACAAATAAACGAATTCTCTTTTTCATTTTCTTTTTCTCCTTTTTTTGTTTTTCCCTTAACTACATTTATATTTTAACGTCACACTGTAAAATCCGTAACCGCGTTCATGTAAAATCAAAGTAAAAGAAAAAGCACCGCTTCATAAGCAGAAACGGTGCTCTAATCATTTACTACAAACTTTTATATGAAAGAAAGATACTTTTTGGTATATTCCGTATATTTCTCTCGATAGAATTCATTATCACTTCTAAGCAATTTAAGAGATTCATGCAGATTCATGTTCTGCTCCTTTGTATCCATAACGCATCCCGCAATGTTGGAACAATGGTCGGATACTCTCTCCATATTAGTAATCAAATCGCTCCATACAAAGCCTGCTTCGATACCGCATTCTCCTAAACGCAAGCGGTCAATATGTCTGGAACGAAGCAATTCTTTCATTCGGTCAATGACCTGTTCCAAAGGCTCTACCAGGTTTGCCTGCTCCGCGTTATCTTCAAGAAATGCTCCATAAGATAAAGTTACAATTTCAATGGTTGCGGCGCAAAGTGCATCCATTTCCGCTTTGGCATTATCCGAAAAAGCAATCCCCTTTTCTCTCATTTCCTCTACGGACTCAAGGATGTTTACGGCATGGTCGGAAATACGTTCAAAATCCCCGATTGCTTTTAAAAGCATAGAAGCGGTAGCTCCTTCTGTTTCATTTAGCTGTTTGGTACTGAGTTTGACAAGATAACTTCCGATTACATCTTCAAAGTGGTCTGTTTTGTCTTCTGCTTCCCGAATTGCCTCTGCCTTTACTTTGTCATAGCCGGCAAGACACTCTACACTGCATTTCAGCGCCTCAACGGCAACCTTTGCCATATCATAGGTAAGGTTATGCGCACATTCCAATGCAATTGCCGGAGTCGCAAGAAGTCTGTCATCAAGCTCGGAAATCTTTTCCGGGCGTTTTGCATCCGGAACGAGCTTATATGCGAGTTTTTCAAGCAATCCGGACATCGGAAGCAACAGTAACGTACATACAATGTTAAAGATGGAATGTGCCGTTGCAATTCCCGCAAACGAAGCGGATTCATTGAGTAATGCCGGAGCAAACAGCAGGTTCACCAAAGAGAATGCCACCAAACATATAACGGTTCCTATGATATTAAAGGAAAGATGAACGAGTGCCGCACGCTTTGCATTCTTCGTTGTACCGACAGAGGAAATCATTGCGGTAACACAAGTACCGATATTTTGGCCCATAATGATCGGAATTGCCGCACCGTAGGAAACCGCACCGGTTGCAGCCAATGCCTGCAAAATACCGACAGATGCGGAGCTGGACTGAATAATCGCGGTAAGCACCGCACCTGCCAAAACTCCCAAAATCGGGTTTTTAAACAAAAGAAACAGGTCCTGGAATGCCGGAACATCTCTCAGTCCCGAAACAGCTCCTGTCATAGTTTCCATACCGAACATTAGCGTCGCAAAGCCAAGAAGAACCATACCGATATCCTTCTTCTTATTGCTCTTTGTGAACATAAAGAGTACAATACCGACCAATGCAAGGACCGGGGTAAAAGAAGACGGCTTTAACAGCTTAAGAAACATGTTACTGCCGGAAATACCACTGAGACTTAAAATCCATGCCGTAACGGTAGTACCGATATTTGCGCCCATAATCACATGTATCGCCTGTTTTAAGCTCATCAGTTTGGAATTTACAAAACCGACCACCATAACCGTCGTAGCCGAGGAACTCTGAATCACGGCTGTCACACCGAGACCGGTAAGTAATCCTGCAAGCTTACCGGTAGTCAATTACCCTATCATAATTTCAAGCTTGCTTCCCGCGCTTCTTTCCAAAGCATCCCCCATAAGATTCATTCCGAAAAGAAACAAACAAAGACCGCCTATCAGTGTCAATACATCAAAAATGTCCATCCTTACAACCTCGCATCCTTATGTTTTGTATAAACGCTTTTATCAGCATTTTACACATAATTTACAATGCGGCTGTAAAATCCGTAATCATATCCGTGTAAAATTCATGTAAAATTCTAATTACTTTTCGCTGAACGCCCTCGAGAATGCTTACGCATTCCCTCGGTCGCGGGCATTTCGTAAATGCCCGCAAACACGCAAAAACAGCCACTTACATGCAAGCATGCAGTGGCTGTTTATATCGTGTTTCAGTCGTTCAGCTCAAAGCTTTCGCGCAATTACTCGATGATGGTTGCTACCTTACCGGAACCTACGGTACGGCCACCCTCACGGATAGCGAAGGTAAGACCCTGCTCCATAGCGATCGGGTGAATGAGCTCGATGGTCATCTCGATGTTATCGCCCGGCATACACATCTCAACGCCGTCCGGAAGATTTACTACACCGGTAACGTCGGTGGTTCTGAAGTAGAACTGCGGTCTGTAGTTACCGAAGAACGGAGTATGACGTCCGCCTTCTTCCTTGGTCAATACGTATACCTGAGCGGTAAACTTCTTGTGGCAGGTAACAGTACCCGGCTTACAAAGAACCTGACCT
>JAFTPY010000026.1 GCA_017463035.1 Lachnospiraceae bacterium | reverse complement strand
TCGGTTATCCTATGGGCAAAGCTGGGGTGGATATTCCGGTGGAGGCTCGTATCATGGCCTTGGCGGATGTGTTTGACGCGTTGGTAAGCAAGCGGTGCTATAAAGAAGCATTTTCCTATGATGAGGCATTCCATATTATCGAAGAGTCCCTGGGACAGCATTTTGATCCGGACTTAGGAAAGGTTTTTATGGAGTGCAGACCGGAGTTGGAGGCGTTTTATGATAAAAATAAATAATGTATACAAGGATTTCTTCACGTTACTGTAAAAAAGTGCTTGCATTCTGGGAAAAGAAGAGTTACAATATTTGTCATATTAGTAAGAAAGGTAGGGCGCAGATGAAGCTGATTGCTACCGTAGACAACAATTGGGCCATCGGAAATAAAGGCGGACGATTGGTTCGGATTCCGACAGATGAGCGTTTCTTTCGTTTTGAGACCATGTATAAGACTGTGGTAATGGGACGCTGTGTGCAGGAGGAGTTTTCCGCAGGACAGCCGCCTCGTGACCGCAATAACATTATCCTGACGAGAAAGAAAGATCTGAAGTTAAACGATGTGACGGTGGTACATAGCTTCGATGAGGCCATGGAAGCGATTTCACAGTATCCGACGGACCAAGTGTATGTCATCGGCGGGGCATCGGTGTTTGAGCAGTTTTTGCCGTATTGCGACGAAGCCTTTATTACGAAGATTGATTATGAATATGATGCGGACACGTTTTTCACGAATCTGGATAAGGATCCGGAGTGGGAACTGGCAGATGTTTCCGACGAGCAGACCTATTACGATTTGATTTATGAGCGCTGCCGTTATGTCCGTAGGAAGGGCTAACTGATAAAGAAGGTGTATAAGCCTGTCCCTAATCGGAGGCCCCGAGAAATGAGAGATAAGAAGGAGGATATTACCATGTTAAACATCAGAATTGAGAAGACTACCAATCCGAAGCCGTTGCCGACTCCGGACAACCCGTTAAAGTTCGGTACCATTTTTACCGATCACATGTTTATTATGAATTATGAGACCGGCAAGGGCTGGTTTGACCCGCGCGTCGTACCGTATCAGCCGATCGTTTTAGAGCCGTCCGCAATGGTATTCCATTACGGTCAGGAAATGTTCGAGGGCTTAAAGGCTTACCGTGCCGATGACGGCAGAGTGCTTTTGTTCCGTCCGGACATGAACGCAAAGCGTACTAACAACACCAATAAGAGACTGTGCATTCCGGAGCTTCCGATTGAGGATTTCGTAGAGGCGGTGAAGGCAGTGGTTAAGGTAGATGAAGCTTGGGTTCCGAATAAGCCGGGTACTTCCCTGTACATTCGTCCGTTCATCATCGCAACCGACCCGTTCCTCGGTGTTCGTCCGTCCGATACGTACCAGTTCATCATCATTCTTTCTCCGGTTGGTCCGTACTATCCGGAAGGTCTGAATCCGGTTAAGATTTGGATTGAGGACGACTATGTAAGAGCCGTAAAGGGCGGTATCGGTGAGGCAAAGACCGGCGGTAACTACGTGGCTTCCATGGCAGCACAGATGAAGGCACACGACGCAGGCTACTCTCAGGTATTGTGGCTTGACGGCGTAGAGCGTAAGTACATTGAGGAAGTAGGCGCAATGAACATCTTCTTTAAGATTAACGGCACCATCGTTACCCCGATGTTAAACGGAAGTATCTTACCGGGTATCACCAGAAACTCCGTTATCGAGCTTTGCAAGGAGTGGGGACTTCCTGTAGAGGAGCGTCGTGTTTCCGCACAGGAACTGGTAGACGCTTACGAGGCAGGTACCTTAGAGGAAGTATTCGGTACCGGTACCGCAGCGGTTATTTCTCCGGTAGGTGCACTTCGTTTCGGCGACCGCGTAATGCAGATTAAGGACGGTTCCATCGGCGAGTACAGCCAGAAGCTGTACGACACCATCACCGGTATTCAGCTCGGTAAGATTAAGGAAACCAAGGGCTGGGTAGTTGAGGTTAAGTAATTGTAGCGTATTGAATGATGCGGCGATGTATCCCGGAATGGGATACATCGCCTTTCGTATATTCTGGTTTTGAAAAGAAGAGAGTATTTGATGGAATAATACATTGCTATAGAAAAGGGGACGAGTATGGATATGTGTAAGGATAACTTGAGTAAATGGAAAGCTGTTGTCTTGGATTTGGACGAAACATTGTTGCATTCGGACGGCAGTGTTTCGGATTATACATTAGAGATATTGCAGAAATGTAAAGATAGAGGAATTGCAGTAATAGTAGCAACGGCGAGGTTTTGGTTTAAAGCGGAAAAATATTTGAAGCTGATTTTGCCGGATTATGCCATATTGGCGGATGGAACGCAGATTTATCATAACGGAGAATTGCTTCACGGTTTTGCAATGGATAAAAAACAAAGTGACGGAATGATAAATGCATTGATGAAAGACGAGGCCTTTGATTTTGTGGTAAGCGTGGGGAAAAAGCTGTTTTGTTCTTCGGAGGGGATCCAAGAAGAGTGGCGGGAGTCAAGAAATTTTAAGGAAAACCTGGAGATGCCGGTTTACAAAATAGCAGCAGTTCTGAAGGAGTATGATGTGGCGAAAGAACTGGCGGAAACTTATGATTGTCGCATGTATTCCTATCGCGGGGAAGACTTGTATGGCTTTGCAAGCGGGAAGTCGGGAAAGTATCAGGCGGTTTTGGCACTGGGAGAACTGCTTCATATTAAGCCGGAAGAAATGATTGCCTTCGGCGACGATGAAAACGATTATGAGATATTGCGAAACGTGGGAAAAGGCGTGGCGGTTGCCAATGCAATTCCTAAGATAAAGGAAATAGCGGATGATGTCACGGAAAGCAATAATGAAGACGGGGTTGCAAAGTATATCGAGAAATTACTAAGGAATTTATAATCTTTACTGTTGCGTGTGGATGTAATAGGCATATAAATGCGTAAGATGAAGTGGAAGGTGAAGAAGGATGAACGAAGAAAAGATTGCAATGCTCTGCTTGAAATGCCTTGCAGAGCAACCGAAGGAAATAGAACGCTGCACTGTAGGTCATGGAAACT
>JAFTPY010000196.1 GCA_017463035.1 Lachnospiraceae bacterium | reverse complement strand
GTGTAGGATGTTAGACTTTCTTATTGTTCCGTTTATAAACAGCAACGCTCAGACAGGAGGTCTGAGCGAGGTCGCCATAAGGCATGGATGCCGCATAAGACCGGTTGCGTCACTGTCTAACAAACTTCACGGAACAATTAGACAAGACTTCATCCGGAGTATGAGACAAGAGCCTATGCCACAGCGGAAGTCTCTGCCTTTGCATCCCTGCACGCCAAGCATAAAAATCCCCACGCCGCATACTGATGCGTGGGGTCATTTCTACAATCTCTTCTCCGCCAGTCCGATTCGAACCAATGACCTTCTCAGAGCCAGCTCGGCTCTTGCCATATTCACGTCCGAATCGCCGCTCTTTAAGCGACGCTCTGCGCGGATTTGCGCTTCCTTTGCGCGGTTTAAATCAATCTCTTCCGGCCACTCGCACGACTCTGCGAGAATGGTGACATGGTCCTGCATAATTTCTACAAAACCGGAGTGCATTGCGGCTTCTTTATCGCCCTCTGCGCTTCCTTTGATGTTTAATACGCCCGGTACTAAGATGGCGGTTAACGGGATATGGTCTTTAAGAACACCCATCTCGCCTTCCGTGGTCCGAAGCTCTACCATTTCCACATCAGCATCGTAGAAGATTCTGTCCGGAGAAATTATTTTTAATCGAAACAGTCTGCCTGTATCTGCCATAGTTTCTCCTTTCCGTGCAAAGTCGCCTTATTTATTGTTCACTCTTGCAAGTACGTCATCGATGTTACCTGCATTGAGGAAGAAACCTTCCGGAATATCGTCGTGCTTTCCTTCGAGGATTTCCTTGAAGCCCTGGATGGTCTCGGAAATCGGTACGTAACGTCCCGGAAGACCGGTAAACTGCTCCGCAACGTGGAACGGCTGGGACAGGAAACGCTGTACCTTTCTTGCTCTTGCTACCAAAAGCTTATCGTCCTCGGAAAGCTCGTCCATACCGAGAATTGCGATAATATCCTGCAATTCCTTGTACTTCTGAAGGATTTCCTGTACGCCGCGGGCTACCTGATAATGCTCCTCACCTACGATACGCGGGTCAAGGATACGGGAGGTAGACTCAAGCGGGTCCACTGCCGGGTAAATACCAAGCTCTACGATGGAACGGGACAATACCGTGGTTGCATCGAGGTGTGCGAAGGTGGTTGCCGGAGCCGGGTCCGTAAGGTCATCCGCCGGCACGTAAACTGCCTGTACGGAAGTGATGGAACCGTTCTTCGTGGAAGTAATACGCTCCTGCAGCGCACCCATCTCCGTCTGTAAGGTCGGCTGGTAACCTACTGCGGACGGCATACGTCCAAGCAGTGCGGATACCTCGGAACCTGCTTGGGTAAAACGGAAGATGTTATCGATAAAGAGTAAGACATCCTTTCCGGACTTATCACGGAAGTACTCTGCCATGGTAAGGCCCGTAAGACCTACTCTCATTCTTGCTCCCGGCGGCTCGTTCATCTGTCCGAATACCATGGTGGTCTTCTCGATAACGCCGGACTCAATCATTTCGTAATAAAGGTCATTTCCTTCACGGGTACGCTCGCCTACGCCGGTAAATACGGAATAGCCGCCGTGCTCCGTTGCGATATTGGTAATGAGCTCCTGAATCAGAACCGTCTTACCTACACCCGCACCGCCGAACAAACCGATTTTACCACCCTTCTGATACGGGCAGAGAAGGTCAACGACCTTAATACCGGTCTCTAACATTTCGGTCTGTGTGGACTGCTCCTCAAACTTCGGAGCCGGTCTGTGAATCGGGTAATATTCCACTCCTTCCGGAGCATCTTTCTCATCAATCGGATTACCGAGTACGTTAAACATTCTGCCGAGGGTCTTCTCACCTACCGGAACCGAAATCGGAGCACCGGTTGCCAGTGCGTCCATACCGCGCACCAAACCGTCCGTCGGTCCCATGGCGATACAGCGAACCGTATCGTCACCGAGATGCTGTGCAACCTCAACTACCAGAACGTCGCCGTCCTGCTTGGTCACCTTAATTGCCTCGTATATTTCCGGAAGATTTCCCTCCGTAAACTTAACGTCTAAAACCGCACCGATAATCTGAGTGATTTTTCCAAGTCTGGTTTCTGCCAACTTTTCTGTCACTCCTTTTCTGTATTTTTTCAAAACTCGCTCGCGAGTTTTGCGCGCCGGATTCGGTCAGCGTCCGCTGACAAATCTCAATTCGAATCCGTGTGCATTATCCAATCGCATTTGCGCCTGCGATAATCTCTGTCAATTCCTGCGTGATGGAGCTCTGACGGGCTCTGTTATACTTCAGGCCCAAATCAGCAATCATCTCATCCGCATTGCTGGTCGCCGAATCCATTGCCTGCATTCTTGCACCGTTCTCACTGGCAAGTGCCTGCACCAGACCGCCGTAAATCAAACTGTTGATGTATTTCGGAATAATGAGCTCTAAGGCTTCCTCCGCCTCCGGCTCGTAATTCATCATGGTCAATGCATCCTCGGACTTTACCTCCTCTTCTTCCGTTTCCTCAAAGGCTACCGGAAGTAAGCGGATAAAAGTCGGAATATGACTTACCGTATTCTTAAACACGGTATAGGCAAGATAAATCTCACTGATTTTCCCTTCCGTAAAATCGGAAAGTACCTGCTTACCGATTTCGGAAGCATCGGAGAACAGCGGCTCGTTCATTGCTTCGGAATAATCCTGCGCAATCTCATAGCCCCGTCTTGCCAGTCCGTCACGTCCCTTGCGGCCTACGGCATAAATCACAACATCATCCTTACGCATCCCGCTCTCCGTCACAAGCTTCATGACGTTGGCGTTATATCCGCCCGCAAGACCGCGGTTAGAAGTAATGACGATAATGCCCTTCTTGCCTTCGCCCGCACCGTCCAGATACGGATGGTTGATATTCCCGGATTTCTTTAACATGGATTTTACGGTAGCGTACATCGCATTGAAGTACGGCTGCGACTCTTCCGCACGCGCTTTTGCTTTTTGCAGCTTTACGGTAGCGACAAGCTTCATCGCCTTCGTAATCTGCTCTGTGCTTTGAATACTTTCCCTGCGTCTTTTTATGTCACGCATGGATGCCATAACGTATCACCTACACTTTCTTTGCGCTGTGCTTATTTGTTAAACTCTTTCTTAAACTCTTCGATTACTTTTACCATCAGCTTCTCGATATCCTCGGTCAGCTGCTTTTCGGTACGGATACCCTCCGGGAGCTCCGGATACTTGGTATCGATAAACTCAAAGAGTCTCTTTTCGAATTCCATAATATCATCTACTTCAACGTCAAGTAAGAACTTCTTCGTTGCAGCGTAGATAATGATAACCTGGTACTCAACCGGCATCGGCTGGTACTGCGGCTGCTTTAAGATTTCACGGATACGCTCACCCTGGGCAAGCTTTTCCTTCGTATCGGCATCCAAATCGGAACCGAACTGTGCAAAGGAAGCAAGCTCACGGTACTGCGCCAGGTCGATACGAATCGGACCCGCAATCTTCTTCATCGCCTTAATCTGTGCGGAACCGCCTACACGGGATACGGAAAGTCCCGGGTTAACCGCCGGACGGAAACCGGAATTAAACATCTCGGTTTCAAGATAAATCTGACCGTCCGTAATGGAAATTACGTTGGTCGGAATGTAGGCCGAAACGTCACCTGCCTGGGTCTCGATAATCGGAAGTGCGGTAAGGGAACCGCCGCCCAGCTTATCGGAAAGTCTTGCCGCACGCTCAAGCAGTCGGGAATGTAAGTAGAATACATCACCCGGATATGCCTCACGTCCCGGCGGACGCTTAAGTAACAGGGACAGAGTACGGTATGCGGTTGCATGCTTACTCAAATCGTCGTAAACAATAAGCACGTCCTCCCCGTTTTCCATCCACTCTTCACCGATGGCACAGCCCGAATACGGAGCAATGTACTGTAACGGTGCCAGTTCACTGGCGGTTGCCGCAACAATGGTGGTATAATCCATTGCACCGTGCTCTTCCAAGGTGGAAACGATGGAAGCAACCGTGGAAGCCTTCTGACCGATAGCAACGTAAATACACTTCACGTTCTGGCCCTTCTGGTTAATAATGGTATCAATGGCGATTGCCGTCTTACCGGTCTGTCTGTCACCGATAATCAGCTCTCGCTGACCGCGTCCGATCGGTACCATGGAGTCGATTGCCTTAATACCGGTCTGAAGCGGAGTATCTACCGATTTTCTGGAAATAACGCCGGATGCCACACGCTCGATCTGGCGGTATTTGGTAGTTTCAATCGGGCCCTTGCCGTCAATCGGCTGACCCAGTGCATTTACGACACGACCTGCCATTGCATCGCCTACCGGCACCTCTACAACGCGGCCCGTCGTCTTTACGGTATCACCCTCACTGATATTGCCCATATCACCGAGAAGTACCGCACCTACATTATCTTCCTCGAGGTTTAACACCATGCCGTAAACCTCTCCCGGAAACTCTAAAAGTTCGCCCTGCATCGCTTTCTGTAACCCATGGATACGCGCGATACCGTCAGCGACCTGAATTACCGTACCGACATCGGACACTTCAAGCTTTGTACTGTAATTCTTGATTTGTTCTTTGATGACGGAACTGATTTCCTCCGGTCTTAAATTCAAGGTAAAAGCACCTTCTTTCTACAAAGTCTTTATTCCCGAATGCCAATCGCCTCGTGCCCCACGGCACAAAAGCATTGTCACTCTATTTCGTATACTATACGGAAAGCTGCAGCTTTGACAGGCTGGCTGCCATGCGCTCTATCTTTGACTTAATACTTGCATCAACGACTCTGTCACCGATGCGGATGACCATACCGCCGATTAAGGAAGCATCGGTGGAATACTGCATTTCGAAGCTCTCATACTTTGTCTGGGACAATAGCTTGTCCTCAATGCGCTTCTTCTGCTCCGCACTAAGCTCTGTTGCGGAAACAACGCTTGCCACACCAATCTTACGGTATTCTCTCACCTTATCCAGGAAGAGTGCAAATACCGCCGGAATCTCCCCGCATCTGCCCTTTTCCACAATCACGGTAAGAAGTCCCGTTACCGCGTCATCCACACGTCCCTTGAAAACCGCTTCCACTACGGAAAGCTTCTCTTCCTTGGTAATCTTCGGGTGGGTCAGAAGCTCCAAAAACTCCGGATTCTCTGCAAATGCAAGCTCCGACGTCTTAATCTGATCTGCCAGGGTGTCGACATTATTACTCTCAACAGCAAGGTCAAACAACGCTTCTCCGTATACCTAAGCCGCTAATTTTGCCATGTATCATCACCCATTTCATTCAATGCTTCGTCAATTAACTGCGCCTGCTTTTCACTGTCAAGAGAGGATGCCACAAACTTACCTGCCATCACGGTTGCCACCGCTACCATTTCCTGCTTTACC
>JAFTPY010000195.1 GCA_017463035.1 Lachnospiraceae bacterium | reverse complement strand
GAAGAGATTCCGGAGCCTTCGGATATCAATGCATTGGATGTTTCTAAGGCTACATTTGCAGGAGAGGGAGCTACTGTGATTTCCTTTGTGGATATTGACTCCGGAGAGTATCGGAGAAAAATCGATACCAAAACAGTCAGACGGAATGTTGCATTACCGAGCTGGCTGAACTACGAGGCGGAACATGCCGGGATTAATGTATCCCGGGTATTGCAGGAAGCATTAATGAAAGTACTGAATGTAGAGCATAGAAGGTAGAAAGAATACCATGAGAAGTATCGGGGGCGCAAATGGCGCAGCCCCGTTTTGCTATCTGTTGGAAAGGGAATATAAATCGGCCCGTCCGAAACTATAATTTTTTGTCATTTGCCCGAAGGGCCGCGCTTTTAGCGCAGTCGAAATCACCTCTTAGAAAAGACCGGACGCGAGGTCGCTCCCGAGCGTCCTGGTCGTTCTTAGAGGAAGTTTGACGGAGCGTTGCGACATGCAAAAAATATAGTTTCGGACGGGCCGATGTTAGTTAAGCTACCCCAGATAGTAAACGGGGCTATTACATCTTCTTAAAGCGGAACACATTCCAGGACAACGGCTGTACCTCTGCGGTAAGCTTTCCGCCCTCGAAGGTCTGACCGGATACGGTCTTCGGTAAAATTACGTTTGGATTCTCAAAGCTGTTCTCAGCAGATAAATCCTCACAGAACATCACAATCTGCTCGTCAAAGGTAAAGCCTTCGAAACCGCGGATATCCAGTTCCACCGGATAAGAGGTCTCGGCATTACGGTTGATGGCAAAGATGGTTAAGCTGTCGGTGTCTGCATCGTATGCGGCAGCGGTGTCCACGTACGGAACGCCTTCCTTCTCCATGTACTGGGAGGTGTCGTTGACGAAGTAGCCCGGGATGTCATAGGTCTCACAAGCGGTATCTACCTGTAAGGAGGTACCTTTTGCGTACTGCATCATCTGCATGAAGATGTGGTGGGACGCGGACTTCCATACATGGTCATGGTTGGACGCGCAAAGTGCACCGAGGCCACCGGTCATACATCCGATTTTTACGCGGTCTGCGTGACGCAGGAATGCAAGCTGGATGGAGGCCATGGAAAGGGCCTGTAACATTTCGCTGCCCGGGAATCTGCGTTCCGGCATATTGTCCGGGTCATGCAGGATGTACTTTCTGTCCGGATTGAAGCGGTAGTGGGACATGGCCATGTTGTACGGACCGTATCCCGGATGCAGTGCCTCGTTCGGGCGAATCATTCCACCGTATTCGTCAAAGGACAGCATCATCTTCTTCGGAGAATGATGCTTTGCCTGAATTAAGTCGCAAAGAGCAATCTCGGTATTGATAAAGTCTTCGTAGTAATGAGAACCGCCGAGAAGTGCCTTATAATCTCCAGGAGGTGCAGCGTGGTAGTGGTGCATGGAAATGTAGTCTACAGTGTCGTAACACTCCTGCAAAACGTCTTCTTCCCACTGCGGATAGGTATTCATCCAAAGAGAAGAGGACGCGCAAACTGCGGTTTCGATGCGGGCATCGGTCCACTTCATAACCTTGGAAACTTCGTTACATAAAATACCGTAACCCTTCGGGTTCTGTCCCCAGGAGCCGATCTGCCACGGGCCGTCCATCTCGTTGCCAAGATACCAGGTCTTAACGTCGTACGGGTTTTCGTGACCGTACCGGCGACGCAAATCGGACCAGTAGGTGCCGCCCGGATGGTTGGTGTATTCTACAATGTGCTGGGCATCCTTGATGTCGCCGGTGCCGAGATTGATGGTGTACATTGCCTCGGTGCCTACCTGCTCAGCCCACTGTAAGTATTCGTCGTGACCGACTTCGTTGGTGATGTACTGATACCAAGCCAGGTCTAAGTGCTTCTTTCTCTGTTCCTTCGGACCGATGGAATCCTTCCATTCCCAGCCGGATACAAAGTTACCGCCCGGAAGACGACAAGCCGGCATGCCGGTCTTTTTTAATGCGTCAATGAAATCTTGGCGGAAGCCAAGCTCATTTGCGGTCGGGTGCTTCGGATTGAACATGGTGCCGTTTACCATGGTGCCGATCGGTTCTAAGAATGTACTGAACAGACGCGGAGAAATCTCACCGACGGTAAAGGACGGATGAACCGTGATTTTTGCTTTTTGTGCCATAATAACCTCCTCCATATAAAATGCCAATCGTGGTTTTACGGGCATATCAAAGATAAATATGTAACGCAGTAAAACTGTTGATTAGCCTTCTAATTTATAATTCTATCGTATCAAACTTAAATCCATCTGTCAACGAAAGCATCTGAGCAAGGTTGTAAGAATATGAACAAAGCACCGAAAATTATGAAAGCGTTTTCAAAAAACGTGGTTGGAATGATGAAATGATAAAAGAAAACCGTTGCAAAAAAGGGAAAGATAAGGTATACTGAAGGTAACAGAACGTAGGAGGTGCCCTATGGCAGAGTATACCAAGGCTTGGCTTTCATATAAAATGAAAGCACTTACAAATTCTAATATTTGGAGTAAAGTAACCGTAGCAGCGGACGAGAAGAACAATCCGTTACCGCAGACGGTGGACACGGCAGTGAAGGAACTGACCTGTGCGGCCAAAGAATTATTCGGAACAGAGCTGAAAAGTGAAAGAAAGAATGTATCCTTTTTCGGAGCGGAACCGTCGGCAGTGGAGCTTAAGAATCTGACCGGTTGTGACAACGGTCTTGTACTTGTGTATCTTCCGGCGCTGAAGGATACCTATAAGGAAGGCTATCGTCTGGTGGTAACCGGGACGGCGGCATATATTGTTGCGGGAACCGGAAGGGGTATTTTGTACGGTGCTTTTGATGTGATTCGTACCTAGATTATCGAGGATGCCCTTGCGGTTTGTGATAAGAAGGTGATTCCGGACAATCCGCTTCGTATGATGAATCACTGGGATAATATGGACAACAGCATTGAGCGCGGATATTCCGGTGAGTCTTTCTTCTTTGTGAATAACGAAGTGGTGGTAAACGACCGTACCAGAGAGTATGCAAGACTTTGTGCGTCTGTGGGTATTAATGCATCGGTTATCAATAACGTAAATGTTAAGAATGCGGCGACGTATCTCATTACGCCACGCTATGAAAAAGAATTAAAGGAAATGTCGGAGATTTTTGCCGAGTATGGGGTAGACTTGTATTTGTCCTTAAATTTTGCTGCTCCGATGGAACTGGCAGGGTTGCCGGTATCCGACCCACTGGATAACGATGTCAGAGCTTGGTGGAAGGATACGATGCAGAAGGTATTTACGGCAATTCCAAAGCTGGCTGGATTCCTTGTAAAGGCAGACT
>JAFTPY010000194.1 GCA_017463035.1 Lachnospiraceae bacterium | reverse complement strand
GTAACCCGTGTGGTTGACCCGCTGGAAGTGGGCTGGGATCATTGTACGGCCTATGTGGTTTACGAAAGCGATACGGCAGCAGAGCATGAGATTGAGATTTCCATGCATCCGGAGACTGCCGATAAAGCATTTACGATTTTAGGCTTCGGATATACGTTGTAAAAGACGACAAATGATATAATTCGGGGAAAGGAGAAGGCGATGGAGAAACGATATACGGTAGAAAAAGGAGCAACGGTAAAGTTCCGGAATGCGGCGGACTTTTGTATCGGAACCGGACGTATGGGACTGGCGCCTCAGAGAGAGTATTATGAGCAGCTGAAGCTGGTGCAGGAGGAAATCGGTTTTTCTTATATCCGGGGTCACGGACTGTTCTGTGATGACATGGGGATTTACCAGTACAGAAAGGGATGGAAGGACGGTAAGGTTACTGTTGAGTACAATTTTACCTATCTGGACCGGGTGATGGATATGTATCAGGAGCTGGGTATCCGTCCGTTTTTGGAGTTGGGCTTCATGCCGAAGATGATGGCCTCCGGAGAGCAGACCGTATTTTACTGGAAAGGAAACGTTACCCCGCCGAAGGATTACAGTGCCTGGATTGCTTTGGTGCAGGCTACGTTGCGTCACCTGATAGAACGTTACGGAAGAAAGGAAGTTCTGACCTGGCCGATTGAGGTTTGGAATGAGCCGAATCTCGGAAGCTTTTGGAAAGATGCGGATATGAAGGAATATCTGAAGCTTTATAAGGTAACGGCACAGGCAGTCAAGGCGGTGGATGAAGGGTTAAAAGTAGGCGGTCCGGCCATCTGTGGTGTAGATGATGAGAATTGGTTGCGCTCCTTCCTTTCGTTTGTAAAGACGAACAATGCGCCGTTGGATTTCGTGACGAGACATCACTATACCAGCTATACGCCGCAGTGGGACGGTCATTACGGATATATTAATTTGCATGAGCCGAAATACGCCTTCGGTGAACTGGAACGCTCCAGAGCTATTGTGGACAGTTTTCCGGAGTTTGAGGGAATGGACATTCATATTACGGAGTTTAATACCTCATATATTCCGCAGTGCCCGATTCATGATACGAATCTGAATGCGGCCTATGTGGCTCATATGTTATCCCGTCTTGGGGATAAGCATGCGTCTTATTCTTACTGGACCTTCGGTGATGTGTTTGAGGAAAACGGGATTGCGTTTACTCCTTTTTCAGGCGGCTTCGGCCTTGTGGCAAACGGGTTAATACGAAAGCCTACCTTCTGGACCTTTGCGTTCTTTAAGAAGTTAAAGGGAGATTGTGTGCATCGTTCCGAAGAGGCTGTGGTGGTTCGGAAGCCGGGAGACGTGTACCGTGGTGTGGTATGGAATGCCGACGGCAGAAATACCGGAGAGGAGCTTGCGTTTACCGTAGACCTTCCGGTAAAGAAGGCGGTGCCGTATTGTTTGATGGTAAAAACAGTAGATGAAGAATGCTGTAATCCGTTGAAGGTGTGGCATGACTTGGGAGAGCCGGCAAATCCGTCAAGAGAACAAATAGAGCTGTTACGGGAGAGCGCAAAGCCGTTACTTACCACCTCTCGTTTTGAGGATGGTACGGGAGTTGTAAACGTATCGTTGCATTTAAAGAAAAATGCGGTGCAGTACTTTGAACTTGTTCCGGCGGCAATTCACAGTGACACGGGTTTTTCCTACGAGAGAACCTTACAGCAGGTAATCGAGGATTCGGAACAATAGAAAAGTTGAGGATATATTAAGAGCCGATGCGAAACTGCATCGGCTCTGACTTTTTTGGATGGAAGAGGAGTTCTTCCGTTAAAAGAAAAATTAACGATTCTTGCCTAAATAGAACAATGCTACCGTGCCCGGACCGGAGTGGGCTCCGATGGTCGGGCTGACATAATCAATCAGGAAATTCTGAATACCGAAGCGCTCTTTTACCTGAGCCGCAACGAACTCGGCATCTTCTAAGCAGTCACCGTGACTGATGAATACAATGTCATTTTTGTACCCTTCGATTTGCTCTCCCATAAGATCCACCAGCTTCAGCAAGGCCTTCTTTCTGCCTCGTACATTGCAGACGGAGGTAAGGTGACCTTCGTCGTCTACATGAAGTACCGGTTTTACGTTAATCAGAGTACCGATAATGGCGGTAGCCTTGGAAACACGGCCTCCGCGGTGGAGATGGAATAAATCGTTTACCGTAAACTGATGGCAAAGGTGAGGCTTGTTTTCTTCCAGCCATGCGGAAACTTCTTCCAAAGACTTGCCCTGCTCCTTCATGGTAACGGCGTAATGTACAAAAAGTCCCTGACCGAGAGAGGCACAGAGGGAATCCACCAAAACGATTTTGCGGTCCGGGTACTGCTCTGCCAGTTCGTTGGCTGCAATCCGTGCATTGTTATAGCTGGCACTTAAGCCGGAGGAGAAGCTGATATGAAGAATGTCATAGCCCTCCTTTAAATAAGCTTCAAAGCTTTGTTGTACCTCGTCCGGAATGCAGGCGTTGGTGGTAGGCATTTCTCCGGAGCGCATACGCTCGTAAAAATCGTGAGGCTCCAGCTGGGTATCGGCGCTGTATGCCGTGTCACCGAATGCGTAGGAAAGGAATTGAACGGCAATGCCGTGTTCCTTTACATAGGACTCCGGTAAATCGGCGGTGGAATCTGTGGAAATAATGTATTTCATAATGCCTCCTTATTAAAAACGACAAAATGTGGTATAAAAGGATGTCGTATGTAGTTTCCAAAACCATTTTATAATAAAACTCAAAAAAGTGCAAGCAAAAAAGCGAAAAAAGTCTTTCTTTCAAGCGAAGGCTGTGTTATACTTATACCTTAGGGACATAAGCCCAAAAAGGTAATTACGAAAAGAGGGAAATTATGAATCACAAAGTAAAAGGATTCGGGAAACTGATTTTGGCATTGTTAGTGGCAGCGGCACTTATTGTTGTGGCACTGTGCGGTGTCGGAGCAAATAAGAAGGGCAGTGCAAAGGGCATTCGTCTCGGCCTTGATTTAGCGGGCGGTGTCAGCATTACCTATGAGGCAGCAAAGGAAAATCCGACAGAGGAAGAAATGAACGATACGAAGTACAAGCTTCGTAAGCGTGTGGATGACAGCGGTCAGACAGAGGCCGATGTATATCTGGAAGGTGAAAACCGGATTAACGTAGATATTCCGGGAGCCACCGATGCAGAGGCTACATTAAAAGAACTGGGCCGTATGGGTGAAATCTATTTTATCCTCGGTACCGATAATGTAGAGCTTGTCGGTCAGGATGCGGAGACGGGAGCATACGTATATCAGTTTTTGAAGAGCTGGGAGGAGATTAAAGAGGCCGGAGATATTATTTTGGACGGTTCCGATATCCAAAATGCGGAGGCCGGCTGGTACAGTGAATACGGTATGAATAACTATATCGTAAACCTTACCTTGAATGAGAGCGGCAAGGGGAAGTTTGCAACCGCAACCAGTGCTCATGTAGGAGAAGCAATTGCCATTGTATATGACGGTGAAATTGTAAGTGCTCCGGTGGTACAGCAGGCGCTGACCGACGGTAAGGCACAGATTTCCGGTAATTTTACCGCGGAGGAAGTGGAGAGCCTGGCAACTACCATTCGTGTAGGAGCGTTGCCGTTAGAGCTTAGGGAGCTTCGTTCCAATGTAGTAGGTGCAAGCCTCGGTGCGGAAGCGGTAAAGACCAGTTTGATTGCGGCGGCAATCGGTGTGGCCCTTGTACTGCTGTTTATGGCGTTCCGTTACCGGATTCAGGGCCTTGCGGCAGACCTGGCGCTGGTGATTTATATCGGCTTGACAGTGGTTTGTCTGAATTTATTGGAGATTACCCTGACTCTTCCGGGCCTTGCGGGTATTATCCTTTCCATCGGTATGGCGGTGGATGCAAACGTCATTATTTTCTCCCGTATTCAGGAGGAAATCGGCGTGGGTAAGACGGTGCGGACTTCTATTAAGCTTGGCTTTGAGAAGGCGTTTTCCGCAATTATCGACGGAAATATTACAACCCTTATTGCGGCAATTGTACTGTATATCCTGGGCTCCGGTACGGTAAAGGGCTTTGCGACCACCCTTGCCCTCGGTATTGTACTTTCCATGTTTACGGCATTGTTTATAACAAAATTCATTC
>JAFTPY010000193.1 GCA_017463035.1 Lachnospiraceae bacterium | reverse complement strand
GCAAATACTCCTTTCCGAAATAAGCCGCTACCGACTCCATTTCCTCTCGCACTGCCACATAGTCCGGGGTCAGATTCACGTGGTTTCCGCCGGTATCCGTCACACAAATGCAATATCCCGCCTGTTCGAAATCGAAGGCAAAAGGCTCAATAATCGGAGCCGCCGTATCCGCAAAATCAATAAATACAAGACCGCCTACGGAGCTTGCCATCTGATCCATCAGACCACACTTTTTCCCAAAATACACATTCTCTGCGTACTGACCGATTTTGGCAATTTCCACCGCACCGGCCTTACCGGCGTTATAATGGGTATCGATTATCGTCCCTATGAAAGTCTCGAAAGCTGCGGAAGAGGAAATCCCGCTGCCGGAAAGCACATCGGAAGTACAGTATACATCAAATCCTCCCACCTTTGCTCCCAACGCCGCAAACCGGGACACAATACCTCTCACAATGGCCGCAGAGCCCTTTTCTCCCTCCTGTACCGACAAATCGGTCAAATCCACCGAAAACGGGCGGTACCCCTCGGAGCACACGCGAATTACACCTTCTTCATGGAAAGCAACCACGCCGATGACATCCAACTGCACCGCAGCCGCCAGCACACAGCCATGCTGGTGATCCGTATGATTGCCGCCGATTTCGGTTCTGCCCGGCGCGGACTACAAATAAATATCCTCCCGCTCCGGATACAACTCCTCAAACCGCTCTACTGCCTTTTCATAACGTGCCCGCTGGGCGGAAAGCACCTCCGCCTTAGTTCCGTATAAAGTTTCAAACATCGGCCGAAATTCATCCTGTCCGAGTTTTTGTTTCAGTTCTTCTCGTCTCATTCTTTCTCTCATCCTTTTCCCAAAGCATCCTGATTCATTTGCCTCGTCATTCCATCTACATTACTCCGGGCACGACTCTCATCGTGCCCGTTTTGGCTTTCCTATACAATATACCACTTTTCCTATTTTCCCGCAACCGGACTGATTACAAATGCCAACGTCAAAGGCTCCTTCGGATCAATCTTAAACTCCTGATGTACCGGTGCGCCCCAACTGTCATCACCGCCGACCCCCATCTGTTTTGCCGCAAGGCGAACCCAGGTATAAGAAGGTTCCTTCAGTTCTTCCAGGTGCATAGCGTTTTCCAGTTCGGCAGCACTGTAAGGAAGGACACTCATCTCAAACGGTTCCTCTACACTTGTAAACCGTACGCCGGTTCCGTTTTCATCCATTACCTGAACATAGCGCACACCGGTACGGTTCCCGCACTCCTGCGGGAATAAATAACCGGACAGATTCTCCTTCGCGGTAGATTCATATACGCCGAGCTTACCCCCGAAGTTACGGTCGATATAATTTTCCTCCGGTCCCAATCCGTAGTAACGGAAGTTCTCATACTTTCTCTTCATCTTAAAGTCCAGGGCAAACACCGGAAAATCCACATCGGTATCCACTCCCGGATATTCCGCCCGTACCTCTACCTTGCCATCAAAGTATACCTTATAAATCATCTTATACGTAAAAGCCGGCGTAATCGGAGCATCATACGGGAATACCAATTCCAGACTGTCGTCCTTCTCTTCCCAGGAAATCAAATCCCTGCGGTATCTCGCATACTTGGCTGCCAGCTCCCAGCGGGACGCAAATATCTGGTATCCCGCACCCCTGTCATTGTCTGTAAACGCTCTCCAAAAGCTTACCTGCGGCACTCTTGTTATGTACTCCTCGCCATGATACACCAAAGAAGTAATACCGCCCTGTCCCTTATCAAACTGTACGTAAAAATCTTCTCCGCGTACACCGATACAGAAATCACCGTATACAATATCCGGACGGGTTACAGCTACCCTGTCGGCCTCCTCTGCCGCATCGCCTGCCACCTTCACCGTCTCCTGTGCGAAACAAACCTCATACCCGGCTTCCGCATATAAAGTATCCTCCTTTAACAGTGCCGATGCCGTGTACACATACTCTCCCGGAACGCCCGGAAATGCAGCGCCGATTTTCACGGATGCCTCCTCTCCTGCCGGAATCACAAGGGCATGTTCTTCTTCCGAAAGCACCTTCCCTTCCTTCTCCAGTGTCACCACAAACCGATACCCCATTGTATCCGCAAACAGATTCCGGTTCTTTACCGTAAGCACACCGTCCGTTATCTCCATCTTTAAATTGGAGTACAATGTCTTTACCTCCTGCATCTTCGGAGATGCTTTCCGGTCCGCATACACAATACCGTCGGTACAAAAGCCCCAGTCCGCCGGTCGTTCCTCAAAATCTCCACCGTAGGCGAGCACTCTCTCCCCATTCTCCAACGTTCTGTATAATGCCTGGTCGATAAAATCCCAGATAAAGCCGCCCTGATACTTCTCGTACTTTTCTTCCAAATCCGTATACAGCTTCATACCGCCTACGGAATTTCCCATGGCATGCATATACTCACAGCTGAGGTAAGGTTTTCTCGGATTTCCCTCTAAATATGCCTCAATATCCGCGGGCTTTGCATACATTCTGGACTCCATATCGGTAACGGAATCATACTTCCGGTTCCAGCACACACCTTCATAATGCACCAGTCTGCGCTGATCCATCTTATGAAAATACTCCGCCATAGCTGCAATATTTTCTCCGCAAAAAGACTCGTTTCCACAGGACCAAATCAATACACAGGCATGATTCTTATCTCTCTCATACATGGATTTGGCACGATCCAACACCGCGCCCCTCCACTCCGGCAAATCTCCCGGAAGATTACATGCAAAACCTCCGGCCCACCCTCTGTCATTCATCCAACTACCGTGGGTTTCCAGATTTGTCTCGTCAATCACATAAATGCCGTACTCGTCACAAAGCTCATACCATCTTGTCTGATTCGGATAATGACTGGTGCGCACCGCATTGATGTTGTTCCGCTTCATCATAAGGATATCGGAAAGCATATCCTCCTCTGTAATAGCACGTCCGCGCTCTGCGGAAAACTCATGACGGTCCACTCCTTTAAACACGATTCGTTTTCCGTTCAGGCACATCACACCGTCCTTTAACTCAAAAGTACGGAAGCCCACCTTCGTAACGGCAGTTTCGGTAACCGTTCCGTTTCCATCCATAAGTTCCACACAAAGTTCATATAAATACGGTACTTCCGCACTCCAAGGAGCCACCGTTGTAAGTATTTTCTCAAACAAAACCTTAGTCCCGTTACACGATACCGTTTCGCAAAATTCAGCCGCTCCCGCCTCGTTTTTCAAAGAAACCTTCGCAGTCACCCCCGAAAAATCAACAGCAACGCCTTCCGAATCCGCCTCTACACCACCTTCCGTAAGAGCCAGTTCCAAGCCGAGGCATCCGCTGCCGTCCGCGTAATCGTAATCTGCCGTTACTTTCATATCTCTTACATGAAGTTTCGGCACAGCATATAAAAACACATCACGGAAAATACCGGAAAATCTCCAAAAATCCTGATCCTCCAACCAGCTTCCGCTGCAAACCTTATACACCTCCACCGCAAGCTTATTGTTCTTCTCCTTTACATACGGTGTAATGAAAAATTCGGAAGGCGTAAAAGTATCCTCACTGTAGCCTACAAACGCGCCGTTTACCCATACATAAATCGCAGACTCCGCTCCCTGGAAGGATAAATAAACATCCTTTCCCAACAGCCCTTCCTCTAAATCAAAGTATGTTACATAGCTTCCTACCGGATTCTCTTTTACAGGCACAGCCGGCGGTATCACCGTCTCACGTCCGTCCCAAGGATACATCATATTGACATACTGGCATTTGCCGTAGCCCTGAAGCTGAATATGCCCCGGTACCTGTATATCAGCAAAATCATCCGTCTTATAATCCTCCCGAAAAAAATCCTTCTCCCTCTTCTCCGGATTTTCCGCATAGGAAAACTTCCATGTCCCGTTTAATGATTGACGTACTAACTTGTCCCCGCAATAAAATATATGATCCGAATGTGCTTCTTGTCTGTTTACTTCAAACACTTCCGGATTAGCAAGCCAGTCTAATGTTGGTTTCATAACATACCTCCTCATTTTGCGATTAAATTCTTCTGATGTTATTGTATCATTAAATCCTTGCGGCGAACATAAACACAATTGAACAAAACATGCACAAAACGATACAATTATACTTGCTTTTCCATTTTAACCGATGCATAATAAAAGTACAACCACACAGGAGGATTGCTATGTATACAAACGCTGCGTATTTGCACGATTCTTTTTCCGATTTCATGGACTTAAGTAAACCGCTTATCGTTACCTGCTGCGGTTATTACCGAATTCAGACCATGCCCGTCTTTCTAACCGAGCGTCCCTTAGGCCGAAAAGACTATCAGCTTTTATATATTGCCTCCGGCAAAGCTCATTTCTTCATTCAAGGAAACGAACAAATTGTTACCGAAGGTAATATGGTGCTTTATCGTCCGGGCGATCCGCAAAAATACTTTTATTACGCTACCGATAAAACGGAAGTATACTGGATTCATTTCACCGGCTCCGAGGTAGACAAACTTCTTACCTGCTATGATATCCCGGACACGGAAAATGTCTTTTATACCGGCACCGCTCCCGATTATCAACAGTTGTACCGGCAAATCATTCAGGAACTCCAGCTTTGCCGGCCCAATTACGAAGAACTGCTTTCTCTGTTTTTACGCCAAATCTTTCTTACCGTCAACCGTTACCGGAAGGAGGGACGCAAAACGGGCAGCGACATTCAAAACGAAATTGAACGCGCTACCCATTATTTTAATGAGAATTATCATTCTTTTATCAGCATTGAAGACTACGCAAAATCAAGG
>JAFTPY010000192.1 GCA_017463035.1 Lachnospiraceae bacterium | reverse complement strand
TCTGAGCTCCCGTAAAGAACTTATTTGTCTTCCGGCGTTCCATATTCTTACAAAGGAAAATGGTCATCTTCGATGCCCCGTATCCCGACGCAAAACCGAGAATACTGGAAAGGCCCAGACCGTAGATAACCTTCATCCATTCCGCCGGATTAATACCGGAAAGCCCTCCCTGCAGGGAAATTGCCGCACCGGACAATCCCGCAATGAGCGCATGGCTTTCACTGGTGGGAATACCGAAATACCAGGCTGCCACCGCCCATACTACAATGGCAAACATGGCCGCACACAAGGCAATCAAAGCCTTTTTGTTATCTCCGTTAAAATTCACCATGTTCTTGATTGTCATGGCCACCGTAGTGTTCACCAGAGACATTACCAGCACTCCTAAAAAGTTACAAACCGCCGACATCAAAATCGCAGCTCCGGCCGGCATACTTCGTGTAGCAACACATGTGGCAATGGCATTCGGGGCATCGGTCCAACCGTTTACAAAAATAACCCCCAACGTCAGCAGTACCGCAATCAGCAGCACCGGATTTGCCAACATCTGCTCCCAGAAGTAAGAAAACGAAATATTCATGCACTATCCTCCTAAAGCCGATAAAACATCGGTTTCTATGTTTGTCCTCGCTTTCGTCATACGAGGACAAATTTAGTATACAGGAAAATGCTGTTAAATCTCTGTAAAGCCGGAAGGGATTTCCGTTAAGAGTGCATAAATCTTCTCTCTGCAAAAAAAGAATGCCCGCACCCCATAAGGCGATTCGGACATTCTATCAACATTTCCGTTTTTTCATTTTCCTGCGCGGCGGCTCCGGGCGTGGCGGATTCTTGCAAGTGTCCGAGAACTTGCCTAAACCGAAAAACGGACAGAGGAATGTCTTTCGTAGCCTTCCCGAAGGGGCGCGCTTTTAGCCGAGTCGATATCACCTCTTAACGGTTCTAAGTCTCGAGGCCACACCCGAGAGACGTTTAGAACCGGTTAGAGGAAGATTGATGAGGCGTTGCGCTCAGCAAGAAAGACATTCCTCTGTCCGTTTTTCGGTCTTAATAAGCCTCCCACTTGCAAGAATGGGACGCCGCGCTATTCAAATCTGAAGTATTTAAAATCAAAGTCACATCCCGGTAGGAACACAAAGTTCACCGTCGCCTTTCCGGTTACCTTACCAAAGTTAAAGGTACGCTCCGTATATTCCGCAGAACCGGCAAATTCCGCCACCTCGTTTACGTCACCGTCTTCCGTATTAAACCGAACATGAATGGAATTTACCGGCAGGCGGCTTTTTCCGCAAATCGTCAGCTTTGTCGTTCCGTTTTTTCCGAAGTCCATATCTTCAAACACTACGGTTACGTTGTTGCCGATACCGGTAATCGCATCTTCCTCCACCGTAAACGTATCCCCGTAAATCGATGTATTTTCCTTTACGGAAAGCGTTTCAAAGGCCTTTTCCTTTTTCGTAAATACAAAGCCTTTTAAATGTATCTTGTGTTCCGTTACAAAGCTGATGCTTGTCACGCCCTTGAACCGTTTCGGAAGCTTGTAGGTGCGTTCCTGATAAGTATTCCAAATCGACGGCACGTGGTAAATTACCGTATCAATCAGTTCACAGTCTTTATCTCCCGGTGCCCCTTCCCATATTTCGATAGCAACCGGCTGATTCCCCAGTTCAAATATCGGAAGCGTAATCTCATCGGAACCGAAGGCTCCGAAATCCACGTTATCAAAGGTCACAGCAGTCTTTCCGTCTCTGGCGGTAGCCACACCCCGTTCGTTTCCGTTGGTCACCTGACCCTGACATCTGCTGTATAAGCTACCCGAAACAAGCTCATAGGGATTTAGAAATGCGGTACCGATTCCTTCTATCGAAAAATCCATATCCGAAATCAGGCGAATCTTTTCTCTGCCGTTTTTGGTATTACAACGCACCCGTACTTCACCGTCTCCCAAAGCGGTCAACTTCACTTTTTTTCCGAACGCAAGACCCTGCTCCTTACTGAAGGATACTTCTCCCGTTTCCGCATCCGTCAGTTTCGCTATATTGGAGTCTACGCCGCCGTTGTTGGTCACCCGCCACAATACATCCTGATAGGTAGCGTTTTCCGGATATATCTTTGCCGTAAGAGTAACCTCCTTATGCTCCCCGTCCAAACGGTTCGTTCCCTCGGTCACAATATCGATACGGCGCACCGGCACTTCCTCCGCCATGCGCTTCTTCCATTCATTCACAAACGCAGCATCCTTTTTTGCAAGCCATCCGGCTTCCGCTGCCGTGTTATCCTCTGTCGCCGATACCCCCTCCGGAACCTCACACGCCTCTGCCCGTAACGTAATCGTTGCCTCCGGAAGTCCTACGGAACTTGCCTTTATCACGATATCCCCCTGTTCCTTCTTTGCGCCGATTACCGCCAAAAGCTTTCCGGAAAACATTCTCCGGCTAGTCGCCTTATACTGATCGAAATCCGTACTGTCACCGTTATCAAGACCAACCAGGCGACCCGCGCCTTCCACCGAAATATGTACACGGTTGGTAGCATTCTTTACCGGATATCCGTCTTTGTCCACCGTACCGATTTCCACAAAAACCAAATCTCTGCCGTCCGCCTTCATGGCCGTGTTTTCCGGCTTTAACACAATCTTTGCCGAGTCACCGAAGGAATGCTCAGTATCTCTCGCTATTTCAACACCGTTCTCATCGTAAGCCACCGCTGTAATCTCTCCCGGTACATAAAGCACTTGCCAGTGACCGAAGAGTTGCTTTCCGTTCTCATGGTCAATATCGTACGTCCCCTGAGAAACTCCGTTTACAAACAGCTCTACTCTCGGTGCATTGGAGCAAACCCGCACATCCACCGTCTGTCCGACGGAAAAATCCCAATACGGGAAAACATGTACCATCGGTGCCTTCTTATAATCCGTCCACTCTGCCTGATACATATATGCCTGGTCCTTGAAAAATCCCGCCGTATCAATCTGTCCGAAGTAAGAATTCTTCGTGTGGTACGGGGTCGGTTCTCCGATATAGTCAAACCCGGTCCAAATAAACTGTCCCAAGGAAAACTTCGCATCTCTGTCAGAATAGATACACTGCTCCGTAGACTTTGCGCCCCAGCTGGTGGTAGCATTTCCGAGAGAAGAACACTGCTCATCATCGTCACACAATACAGATTGTGCAAGCGGGAACCGGTAAACACCGCGGCTCTGTACCGTGGAACAGGTCTCACTACCGTAAATATACCAGTCCGGATGCGCCTTATGATGCCCATCATAGCACATTTCACCGTAATTATAGCCCGCATACTTCACGTAATCCGCACACTTCTGCGCATTCTCCCACGGCATATAGTTGGAGCCGATGGTCACCGGTGCATTCTCCCTCGGGTCATGGACATGAACCGCCTCCGTCAGATACTTCGTAATCTCCAATCCGTGTTCATCCGCATGGGTATCGTAAATCTCATTCCCGATACTCCACATAAGCAGGGACGGATGGTTTCTGTCCCTGCGAATCCAGCTTGCCACATCCGCCCGGTACCATTCCTTAATAAAGCGGGCATAGTCGTACTGGGTCTTCGGACGCTCCCACATATCAAAAGCCTCTGCCACCACTAAAAAACCCATTTCATCCGCCAGATCCATAAACTCCGCTGCCGGCATATTATGGGAGGTACGGATCGCATTCACACCCATCTCCTTTAATTTCACAAACTGTCTGCGCAGGGCCGCCTTATTAAACGCTGCACCCAGACATCCCAAATCATGATGTTCGCAAACACCGTTTAGCTTGATATGTCTTCCGTTTAAGAAAAGTCCCTCCTCTGTCGTAAACAAAAGCTTGCGGAAACCGATGGACTGTTTCAGTTCATCCACCGCCACCTCATCCTTTACAAGCTCCGTTACAAGAGTATACAGGACCGGATTATCAATATCCCACGCCTTCGGCTGCTTCACAAAAAACTCTTGGGTATCGTTCGCGAAGGCTCCTGCAAGCGGGGTTCCTTCACTGCTTACTACCACATCCCCCTCCGGAGAAAGCACGGTATGTCTTACCTTAACACCGCTCACATCACCGCTTGCCGTCAGCATTTCCAAAGAACTGTCCCTTCCCGCTCCCGCCGTATCCGCCACAGACAAGGTCCCTAAATTCGTTCCGGCACCGCACTCCGCCTCCGTGGTTACCGTCAGTACATAATCCCCGTTATGTTCTAAGATATGTACATAAACACCGTCACTTGCCAAATGTACCTGCGGACGGGTCACAAACCACACATTCCGGTAGATTCCGGCCCCGGAATACCAGCGGGAATTCGGACTCTGATGCCGCACCTGCACATAGACCGCATTCTCTCCCTCACGTAACGCATCTGTTATATCAAATTCAAAGGCAGAATAACCGTACTTCCAGTCATACACCTGTTTTTCATTCACATACACGGTGCAATTCATATACACACCGTCAAACCGCAAAGATACCCGTTCCTCCGACGGTACATAGAAAAAAGTTTTCCGATACCAACCTTCGCCGTCCCGGTACAAATCCGTCGCATCATAAATCAGCCAGTCGTGAGGCAAATCCACTCTCTGCCAATCCTGTTTCTCAAAAAAAAACTCTTCTGCCGGCGTCCCGACCTGCTTCTCCGTAAACTCCCAACCATCATTCCAAAGACGACCTTCTGTCATAGTCAACCTCCTGTAAATTTAAGCTCTCCGTGTCTCCGTTCCATCGTAAAATGCTTTCTGTTATTGTACCATTTTTCGCGTTTTTTTTCAATGCCGGCCCCCTATCCACTACACTCGGGCACACTTTTTTGTAAACTCTTACAATTTTATAGCAACACATTGACAAAAACCACAATTTTATTGTATTCTTTTTATAAGAATATGCTATACTGACGTTGAAACATGGAGTACTGTTGCTACGCGAGATTCTGAAAACGTCGGTTTTAGAAAGGAGCGATACCTATGCGAGATTTTGAAGGATACTTAAGGGGAATTAATTTAGGCGGCTGGCTCTCCCAGTGCGGTAAAAAGTACAACGAAGAGCACTACCATTCCTTTATTACAAAAAAAGATATCGATTTGATTGCCTCCTGGGGTATGGACCACGTCCGTCTCCCGGTAGACTACAATGTTGTACAGAACGAGGACGGTTCCTTTATCGAGTCCGGTTTCCGTCATATCGACAACTGTATTGCATGGTGCGAGGCAAACGGCTTAAAACTGGTTTTGGATTTACATAAGACCTGCGGTTACGTATTCGATGATGAAACCTATTGCAATTTCTTTACGGACCGCGGTCTTCAGGATATGTTTATTAAGCTTTGGCTGGAGTTTACAAGACGCTACGGCGACAACGAGAACATTGCCTTTGAGCTGTTAAACGAGGTAACCGACCGTTCCACCGCAGAGCCTTGGAATAAGATAGCAGCGGAAACCATTGCTGCCATTCGTACTTTGGCACCGAAGAAAAAGATTATTATCGGCGGTATTTACAACAGCAGCATTTACGGATTAAGCTTGCTTGACGCTCCGGCAGATGAGAATATCGTCTTTACCTACCATTGCTACAGTCCGATGATTTTTACCCATCAGGGTGCGGGTTGGATTAAAACAATGCCGCGTGATTTCCGGACCGTTTATCCGCGTACCGCAGCCGAGACCCGTGCCGAGTCCGCAATGGTTTACGGAACCGACTTCGACGCGGAATTCGATACCCTCGGAGATGATGTTTTATCCGTAGACTATTTCAGAAAGCTGTTTGCGTCTGCAGTTGCCGTTGCCGAGAAGTTTAACGTTCCGTTGTATTGCGGTGAATACGGCGTCATCGACCTTGCCGACCAGGACAGCACCCTGCGTTGGTACGAGGACATCCACACCGCACTGGAGGAGCTTCATATTGCCAGAGCGGCATGGAGCTACAAACAAATGAATTTCGGTATTTCCGATGACCGGAATTCGAATATAATAACCAAGCTTACATCAAACTTATAATAGATAATCCCCCCTCTAAAAAGAGAGTGCCGTTTTACGACACTCTCTTTTCCCTTTGCCGGAAATTATTTGATTTCCCGGCAACTATTTATTCTTACTACTTTTTCACTTCCTGAATTGCGTTATGTAACTGTTCGAACAAATCCTTATAGCGGATATTTCCCGAAGAATACTTCGTCACCGCAATGTGGAGTCTGAGCGGAATTTCTTTCCCTTCAAATACAATCGGCTTGCCGTTATTTGCACGGATGCGCTCTGCAATACTTTCCGCATATGCTGCATCCTCGCTGTCGGTTAACAAAACAAACTCATCACCGCCGATACGGAAAATCACATCCTCTGCTCCGGCTTCTGCTTCCATACGACGCAAGGACTCCAAAATTGCCATATCTCCCGCCTTATGGGAAATCTCATTAATCGGTACCAGATGCTCAATATCGCAGCATACAAAATAACAATTCTTTCTCGTCTTAAAAAACTCGTATAATTCACTGATGTCTACATTTTTTGCCATAACTATCGCGTCTCCTTTCATGGTTGGCGGGTAACGTCTCGGAAACAACTCGAAATGCCGCGGATTCTCTTTAAACTCCGACGGATTGCATTCCCACACCTTTTTAAAGGCTCTGGAAAAAGACTCATTGGTACTGTACCCATAGGCAAGTGCCACATCCAATACACTTACTTCGGGATTATGCCGCATCATCCGGGCCGCCAGTGTCATCCGTCTGCGAATCACATAGTCATGGACACTCATGTGATTGAGACACCGGAACAGCTTCTCTAATGCCGCTTTGGAGCAATAGCATGCCCCGGCCACGTCCTCCGTCTTAATCTCCGACGAAAGATTGGTCTCGATATATTCCAATGCCGTTGTCAGTATTTCGATTTTGTTCATACGATACCCTCTTTCTCTTTTCCCCAAAAGAAGCGCTTCTTTGTCAATGAATCGGGTTCCTTCATTGCTTAAGTATACTATAGCAAATCAACGGAGGGTTTGCTTGACTTTTTGAATACAAACAAATTAGCCTGCGAATTTCCGGTAACGTCTACCACATGTCATCCATCCGCATACTACGATTCCTTCTCCACTTTTACAAGTCCCTCCTCCGTCAGCCTGTAAATCGTATCACACACTTCCTCCATGTACTTTCGGTCGTGGGAAATACTGAGTATGGCTCCCGGAAACTCGGAAAGAAGCTTTCGGATTACACCGCCGGATAACGGAGAAAAGTTTCTCGTCGGCTCGTCCAGAATCAGCACATTTGCTTTGGACAGACTCATCTTAAGAAGTAACACCTTCGCCTTCTGTCCACCGGACAGTTCAGACATCGGATGGTCCATTTCGTCTGCGGTATACTTTAAGGAACCGAGGTAGGTACGAATCCGGGTACGCTCCCCCTTGTCCCCGGTGGTATCCAGAAAGTCCACCGGAGTCATGGTTAAATCAAGCAGATCCTCATAATTTTGCGGCATATACTCGGCGTGGATATCGTTCCTGGCAAGCAGTTCCTCTGCCAGCTTTCGTAGCAAGGTTGTCTTTCCTGCACCGTTCTTTCCGATAAAGCAAAGCTTCTCCGAGCCCCGGACCAAAAGCTTGATATCTCTTGCCAGCACCCGTTCCCCGTCCGGTGTTTTAAGGCAGTCCAGGCTATACTCAATGACGGTCTTTCCGGCAGGTACCTTTGACTCCTTATCCCCCAGCTTAAAGAAGATTGCCTCTTCCGCCTCAGGCATCTCGGTCATAGCCTCGTCTTCCCTCTCAAACCGCTTTTCCATGCTCTTTACAGCCTTCATTTTCTTTTTCATGGAGCCGCCGATAAAATCCCGTTCTGCCTTGGAAATGTTATCCAGCCTGCTTCCCACTTTCTGCTCCAGTTTCCGCAACTTCTCGTCCCGGATTTCCTTCTCCCTCCGGTCGTTTTGCGCCAACCGCTCCTGCCGCTCCATTCCCGCCTTCCGTTCCTCGATATACTGCTCATAAGGCATCTTTGCCACCGTATACCGACTCTCGGTCTTCCGCTTTAACTGCTCCATATGAATAACCATGTTGGCAGTACGTTCAATGAGAGTCTCGTCATGAGAAATATAAAGTACAATGTGTGGCCAGCCAAGGATAAACCGCTCCAACCATTCCAATGTTTCAATATCAATATCATTGGACGGCTCGTCAAGGAGCAACACCGTCGGCTCCGCCATCAACAGCCGCAACAACTGAGCCTTAATCTTCTCACCGCCGGACAAAGTCGCCAGCTTCTGATCCCCGTAGAAAAACTCCGTGGTAAGACCAAACTCTCCCGCCATTTTACTCAAATCCTTCGGCGTCTGCTCCCAAAAGGCCGGCTCCTCGGAAAAGTACTCGTACAAGGTCTTTTCCTTATGCTCCGCCGGCAGCTCCTGAGCCAGATACCCCAGACGCTCCCGGTTTAAAATACGCTCTCCCTGTCCCTCGGCGTAATCTTCCACCAACTCCGGATTATAAATCCACTTTAGCACCGTGGACTTTCCGTTGCCTTCCTCTCCGATCATTACCGCCTTGTCTCCGTCGTTTAATACCAGAGAGAAGTTCTGTACGATGGTACGCAAATCCTTTTTATGGGTTATGGTTAAATTTTTAATTTGTAACATAGTGCCTCCTAACCGAAGCCTGATGTATCATACTGTGTGTAGACATCGTACGCATGCGAGAAACTGTGAGAGCTTGCTCTCATACAGTTGCACAGTCATGCGTACAAATACACGACCTCATGACAAAGTCACGGGGAGTGACAGGTGCGTAGCACCGTCTACACATCTCTAAGATGCAACAAAGTCTGCCTCCGTTACCGAAAGCAGACTTACACAAATCAAACCTATTTACGTGTCTGTGAGACCGGAAATCTTTACAACCTCCTGCGCCACGCGCTCCACAAAACACCGCTTTAAGGCTCGGTAATTCAGTGCGATAGTCTGATTTCGGCATACACAAACAAACCTATCTCCTAGGCTTCTATCAATCCTGTTTGTCATGTCCGAAGTAAACTATCTGCTACTCATTGCCTCACCTTACGCAAACTGCGCCTTTCTTTTTGTTATCCTCATCATATCATAAGTAATTTAAAAATACAAGCACTAACTTTTCCCCGCCCAATTCTACGCTGTATTACATCTTGTTTATTGGAAGAACATCAGCTCATAATCGCCATGCTTCAGCTCGTTCAAGGAGAACACTTCCGATTCATTGAAATACGTATGTTCATCCTCATCTATCTCTACATCAGCAGTCAGGTAAAATACCGCATCATTATAGTCTTCCGGACAAATCAACGTAAAGGTTGTCCTGGAGTCTATCTTGCCGTCACCCAACTCTTCCTCAACAATCTCCATTCCCACTAATATAGAAATCTCCTCTCCGTCCTTCTCCAGCACATACGGTTCTGCCAAACTATAGGTTCGCGGGCAATACACCAGACCGGTCTTCTTTTCTGCAATACCATACTTTTTGTATGGTATCTTCACTTCATCCTCGGACACCATATATAGCGTCTCAATAAAAGTTCCTTTAATCATCTTGGTTCCGTCTCCCAAGGACTCCTCCGTGATAGAAATCGTAAACGTAAACTCATTCTCTTCCAAAGAAACCGACTCCCAGTACCCCGCTTCTTCGTTCCACTTTCGTGTAGCTTCCATCCCCAGCCAGGTATAGGTTCCTTCACCCTTGGCGGTCAAACCGTTTGTCTCGAAATAATTTTCTTCGGCAAGCTCCGCACCGTCTACCGGCCTCTTCTGCTCGGTTGCCAGGCACTTATTCACACCAAACACTGCCATATCCGAGTCTCCGTGGCGGATATAGTTTAACATTTTCCAAGTATCCGAACGCTCTGTATAAGCCTCCCAATCATAAGTAAATCCCGTCAAATAAAAGCCTGCATCCTCATAATCCGCCGGACACTCCAAGGTAAAACGCTCCGTATAGTACGGATAAGTTACAGACGGAAACTCAAGCATTTCAGCAAGTTGTAACCCAACTACTTCCTCCCCTCGTTTTAAAAAAGTGGTTTGCAGATAGTTTATATCTACCGGCACAAAAGACTTCCCTGTCTTTAAATCCACAAAACCTCCCATAATAAATCCGGAGCGGCCACCATACTCATTTACGTAGGGCTTTGCATGCAATTCTACTTCTATCACTTTCGTAATTCCGTCATTTTCCACTTCCGTAACTTCCATACAGTATTCAAGGTCTGCAAGCTCCAGAATCGGATTATCGTTCTCGTCCCATTCATTTGCAATAAAGCCCTTGCAGGTATGCCAACCCGCGCCCAGCACCTCAATTCCATTCGCCTCCATATAGTTTGCCGGTACCGGTGTCGCAGTCGGTGCCGGGGTAGCGGTAGGCTCCGGGGTGGCAGTTGCTTCCGGTACATCCGTTGGCGTGATAGCCTCTGTTATCTGATTCTTTGGGTTCTCTTCTCCCTGATTACTTCCGCATCCTGCTAATGCTAACATAGCTACTGTTACCAATACATACAGTCCTTTTCTCTTCATAATCACACTCTCCTTTGTAATATGTTATGATTAACATTTTTATCGAAGGAACACTAAATCGGACTCTCCGTGCTCAATATCACGAATCGAGCTCACTTCAACTTTCTTAGAATAATCCACCTCTTCCGTCATATAATTTCCTGTCAGATAAAAAACGAGATCATCATATTCTTCCGGGCAGATCACGGAGATTGTAACATCAACACGTCCGTTTACCTCTTCAACATATTCTCTTCCGACCAATATAGAAAATTGCTCTCCTTCCTTCTCTAACACATAGCTTCCTGCCAAATTATAGACTTGAGTAGGATATACCAAACCTGTCCGCTTATCCACAACACCGGTTCTGCTGGAGACGCCCCGGTACTCATTCTCGCTTCCTTCATCATCATAGCTAAAGGTTCCTTTGATACATTTGGCTCCGTCTCCCAATGACTCTTCCGTTACAGAGAACCCAACTTCCACTTCCTTAGTCTCCACCGAAACCGTCTCCCACAAGCCGGTCTCACTATTCCTTCTCTGGAATAGTTCCGTTCCGAGATAACGAACACGTCCTTCTCCCCTTGTAGTCAGACCGTTTGCTTCAAAATAGTTCTCCTCTGCCAGTTCCGCTCCTTCTGCCGTTTTCTTCTCCGGCTCGGTTGCCAATCCCTTATTCACGCCGAAAACCAATAAGTCCGACTCGCCGTGACGGATAAAGTTCAGCTTCTTCCAAAAACCGAAACGCTCTGCAAATGCCTCCTCATCATTATTAAATCCGGTCAAATAAAACCCCGCATCTTCATAATCCGACGGACACACCAACGTATACGTTTCCGTGTAGTACGGACTGGTCACAGACGGAAATTCAAACTCAAATGAAAGCTGTAACTCATATTCTTTATCCTCTTGCTTTAAAAGTGTGGTTTGCAGCAAGTTTGCGTCCATCGGTAAAAACGCCTTTCCTGTCTGTAAATCCACAAAGCCACCCATGCAGGAGCTTGTCATACCTCCATGCTCATGCACATACGGCTTCGCGTGTAATTCTGCTTTTATAACCTTTACATCGTCTTGCAGTTCTTCCGTAACTTCAAAGCCATATTCGCGATCTGCCAGCTCCAGAATCGGATTTCCGTTCTCATCCAATTCATTTATAATAAAGCCTTTACAGGTATGCCAGCCTGCACCCAACACCTCAATCCCGTTGGCCTCCATATAGTTTGCCGGTACCGGTGTCGCCGTGGGCGCAGGAGTAGCCGTCGGTTCCGGGGTGGCGGTTGCTTCCGGAGCCTCCGTCGGTGTGGTAATCTCCGTTACCTGATTCTGTGGGTTCTCTTCCTGATTATTTTCACAGCCTGCCACCAGTACTAACATTGCTGCTGTTGCCAATACATAGAGTCCTTTGCGTTTCATAATGGTATCCTCCTCGTTGTGTGTAAATCAAATAGTAAATTCAGCTTACCTATATATTATCACGCATTTACCCGTATTGTCAATATCATTTACCTTTAAATTTACATTTTTACTATTTAAGAGTATACCGGCAACCTTCTTCCCTTCTTTCGATGCGCCATTGCCCCATCTACACCACCACTTCTTTTACCTCTTTCCCTCGGTTGGCGGTACCTGAAACAGCCCGAGTTCAGGCGGATATACCGTAAATATCATAAAAGCAGCCACCAACACATACATCACGATTCGTAACACTTTGGAATCTTTATTCTTACAGGTCATTGCCACCCGGTACACCACCAAATACGCCACAAGCACACTGATGACGTATACCGCAATGTTGACCCAGTCCACAAAAAATCCCAAGATACCGGAATAAGTATAAAACAAGGTCGGAATCAGCGCCAGTCCTACCAAAATCCCGGTAAACATGGCGTTATAAATGCAGGGATACTGACGTTCCATCCTTTTTCCCGCCACCAGCGCAAACAAAAACATAGGAAAGAATAAAAGCTTCATATGTTCCCAGGTAGACTCGTTTACCGGAAAAAACAGGCCAACAAGGAAACCTCCGCCCGTCCAGTCGTAAACAAAGTGGGACAGAATCCCAAGTACGGTGGTTACAAAGAAGCCGATCACACAAAACTTTTTTAAATCATTCATAAAAAATACCCCCGAAGCATGCAAACTGTAATAGTAACAGTTTACGCACTTCGGAGGTGTATTATCACATGATATTATGTAGGGGAATCTTCTTATTTCCAGTTATCCACTGCACCGTGCTCAGCCGCAAAGCACGCCTTGTAGTTTTCTACAAATGCATCAAAGCCTGCTACATCCGCAGCATCCGGTGCTAAAGTAGTGCCGGTCTGACCTGCGAATACCTTATCGTTTAAGTATGCGCTTAAGGTCTCGCCTTCTGCCTTGTTTGCCATGTATGCTGCCAGTACAGCCATACCCCACGGACCACCCTCACTTGCGGTATCCATAACGGTTACGGAAGTATTAAGCGCCGCTGCCAGAAGCTTCTGACCAACCACCGGAGTCTTAAACAGACCGCCGTGCCCCATAATGCAGTCTACCTTTACGCCCTCTTCCTTAATCAAAATATCGTTACCGATCTTGATGGTTGCAAGGGAAGATAAAATGTGGGTTCTCATGAAGTTTGCCAAGCTGAACTTCGCATCCGGCTTACGAACAAACATCGGACGTCCTTCCGCAAAACCGGTTACCGGCTCTCCGGAGAAGTAGTTAAAGGAAACCAGTCCGCCGCAATCCGCGTCGCCTTCCAAAGCCTTGCGGTATAAGGTTCCGTACAAATCGTTCATATCTACACTCATGCCGAAGGTATCCGCGAATTCCTTGAACAGATTTACCCATGCATTTAAATCGGAGGTACAGTTATTACAATGTACCATGGCTACCGGCTTACCGTCCGGCGTGGTTACCATGTCGATTTCCTCGTGTACGCCGTCCAAGTCCTTCTCGGTAACAATCATGGAGAAAATAGACGTACCTGCGGATACATTACCGGTGCCTACCGCTACCGCATTGGTTGCTACCATACCGGTACCTGCGTCACCTTCCGGCGGACAAAGCGGAATGCCTGCGCACAGCTTACCGGACACATCCAGGAGCCTCGCTCCCTCAGCAGTCAACGCACCTGCCGCTTCACCTGCATTGAGACTCTTCGGAAGGATATCAGCCAGCTTCCAGGAGAAGCCTTCCCCTGCCATCAGCTCGTCAAACTGCGCTACCATCTTCCGGTTGTAGTCATTGGTGTTTGCATCAATCGGGAACATACCGGAAGCATCGCCTACACCCAGTACCTTTTCACCGGTCAACTTGTAATGAATATAACCTGCAAGGGTGGTAAAGAACGCCACATCCTTTACATGCTCTTCTTTATTTAACACCGCCTGATACAGATGGGAAATGCTCCATCTCTGCGGAATGTTAAAGCCTAACTTCTCCGTCAAAATCGCGCTGGACTGTGCCGTAATGGTATTTCTCCAGGTACGGAACGGTACCAATAAATTATCATCCTTATCAAATGCCAGATAGCCGTGCATCATTGCGGAAAAACCGATGGCGGAAAGCTTGGTCACCTCTACGTCGTACTTTGTCTTTACATCCGCAACCATGCTTGCGTAACAATCCTGCAAACCGCCCCAGATATCCTCTAAGGTGTAGGTCCAGATACCGTCTACCAGACGATTCTCCCAGTCGTGAGTACCGAGAGCCAGAGTCTCGTGATTCTCTCCGATTAATACAGCCTTGATTCTGGTAGAGCCGAACTCAATACCGAGAGCAGCTTTTCCGTTTAAAATAATTTCCTTTGCATTCATACCTTTGTCTCCTTTTATTTTTAACAAAGCGAAATCCTCCCCACGCTTTGCTTATTGCTCGGCAAAACATCACGAAACTTCGTTTCTTGATGCTCGCGTGCGCTCTCGTATGCCGCACTCCACCCTCCCGGATGCATACATCCGTCGGGCATCGTTCGTCATACTCGTTTTGCCTTCGCGAACATTATAACACATCTCATGGGATTTTCAAATAGAAAAAGAAATTAGGAAAGTTGGATTATTTATTAGAGTCCGTTAACTCCACTCCCATTACAACAAAAGGCTGTCCTTACGGACAACCTTTGCTTTCTTCAAATGCTGATTTTTCTGTTGTCTGCCAACGGTCCGCCATTCCATATGCGGCATAAATGTGGGGTTTTTCTGTTGCTCCCCAACAATCCGTCCTTCTACATACGGCATAAATGTCAGATTGATATGGTGTCAGCACACCCGGATAAACCGTCTATCACACCTTCTCCCGATATTCTACAAATTATCCACCACATGTTCTATCTCATCCAAAGTTTGTATATATGCTATCAATGCATTGAACAACTCCGGTTCCACATTTCCTAATACATAAAAATCCAACTTATTTCTGTCAAAATAATAAAATTGCTCCGCTTTAATAAATCCCGCTTTTCCATGCCCGCCATGAACATTCTCCTGCTCGGCCGAATACTCAAAATTTCCGGGATATCTCATCTTCTGCTTCCTGTGCTCCTCAGAATGAAACGAGGACATCACATTGCACACCAAATCAAAATCAAGTCCTTGAATCTTTCCTTGTTCCGTGCTTAACACCACAAACGAATGCTTGCTTATATTTACTCCCTGACTTTTGTAGTTCTTAACTACAATAATATCACCTATTTTACACATCCTAACCCCTTTTCTCTTTTGACACCAATACCTTTCTTTTTCTATCTGTCACTTCTTTTCCCCACTCGACCGGCTTAACATCTTTTAACGCTTCTCCGGAAGAGACCACTTTAGATTTCTTTTTCATTAGAGCACACAAGTCAAGAGTATTATACTTCTCAGCCATATTACTCATACCATCCTCTCCATTCTATCAAA
The DNA here is from genome assembly GCA_017463035.1 of Lachnospiraceae bacterium. GTDB lineage: Bacteria > Bacillota > Clostridia > Lachnospirales > Lachnospiraceae > SIG307. The sequence continues at coordinate 5,021 of JAFTPY010000192.1, read as the reverse complement.
AAAGAAACTCCTTATCTAAAAATTATATTATTCCTATTTCAACAAAAAGCATACACTCTAATCATGTCAAACCTGTGTCATCCGGGAATAAAATTGAAAAAAGATAAAAAGATTTCTTATAGAACAAAACCTCCGTTGGCATTTCTGCCAACGGAAGTTTATCGTTACTTATTTACTTTACAATTAGAACTTACCAGCCTCTGCTGCTTCCTGGATAGAAACTGCAACAGCTACGGTCATACCAACCATCGGGTTGTTACCTGCACCGATAAGACCCATCATCTCTACGTGAGCCGGAACGGAAGAGGAACCTGCGAACTGTGCATCAGAATGCATACGACCAAGGGTATCGGTCATACCGTAGGAAGCCGGACCTGCTGCCATGTTATCCGGATGAAGGGTACGTCCGGTACCGCCACCGCTTGCTACGGAGAAGTACTTCTTACCAGCTTCGTTTCTTTCCTTCTTGTAGGTACCTGCTACCGGATGCTGGAATCTGGTCGGGTTGGTGGAGTTACCGGTAATGGAAACGTCTACGTTCTCCTTCCACATGATTGCAACGCCTTCCGGAACGCTGTTTGCGCCGTAGCAGTTAACCTTGGAACGAAGACCGTCGGAGTAAGCCTTACGGAAAACTTCCTTAACTTCGTTGGTGTACGGATCGTACTCGGTCTCTACATAGGTGAAACCGTTGATACGGGAGATAATCTGAGCTGCGTCCTTACCGAGACCGTTTAAGATAACGCGGAGCGGCTTCTGGCGAACCTTGTTTGCCTTCTCTGCGATACCGATTGCGCCCTCAGCTGCTGCGAAGGACTCGTGACCTGCTAAGAAACAGAAGCAGTCGGTCTCTTCCTCAAGGAGCATCTTACCGAGGTTACCGTGACCAAGACCCACCTTACGGGTGTCTGCAACGGAACCCGGAATACAGAATGCCTGTAAACCTTCACCGATTGCTGCTGCAGCGTCTGCTGCCTTCTTGCAGCCCTTCTTGATTGCGATTGCAGCACCTACGATGTAAGCCCAGCAAGCGTTCTCGAAGCAAATCGGCTGAATGCCCTTAATCTGATCATAAACGTTCAGACCGGCATCCTTCGTAATCTTCTCAGCTTCTTCAATGGAAGCGATGCCGTACTCTTTTAATACAGCATTGATTTTGTCTATTCTTCTTTCATATGATTCAAACAAAGCCATGATATGTATCCTCCTGATTTATTTTAGATTATTCCTCTCTCGGGTCGATAATCTTGACAGCGTCTGCCACACGACCATACTGACCCTTAGACTTCTCGTAAGCGGTATTCGGATCGTCACCCTTCTTGATGAAATCCGTCATCTTACCAAGGTTTACGAACTGATAACCGATGATCTGGTCATCAGCATCAAGAGCGATACCGGTTACATAGCCTTCTGCCATCTCAAGGTAACGCGGACCCTTCTTTAACGTACCGTACATGGTACCAACCTGGGAACGAAGGCCCTTACCGAGGTCCTCAAGACCTGCACCGATCGGAAGACCGTCCTCGGAGAATGCACTCTGGGTACGACCGTAAACGATCTGTAAGAAGAGCTCTCTCATAGCGGTGTTGATAGCGTCACATACAAGGTCGGTGTTTAATGCTTCCATTACCGTAAGACCCGGTAAAATCTCGGAAGCCATAGCTGCGGAATGGGTCATACCGGAGCAACCGAGGGTCTCAACCAATGCTTCCTGGATAATACCATCCTTTACGTTTAAGGTCAGCTTACATGCACCCTGCTGCGGAGCACACCAGCCGACACCGTGTGTCAAACCGGAAATATCCTTAACTTCCTTTGCCTGTACCCACTTTGCTTCCTCCGGAATCGGAGCTGCTCCGTGATGTACGCCCTGTGCTACCGGGCACATCTTTTCTACTTCGTGTGAATAAATCATGCCTAGACTCCTTTCAATACATCTTGCAATATTAGTGTTCGCATCTTGCGGAGAATGTGATATCTTTAACAAGCACGCCTCTCGCACCTGCGCACACTCCTTTCCTATTTTCTCACAAAAATGCGATTTCGTCTATACCTTTTTTGTCAAAATTTCAGATTTTCAAAAGAAACGGCACTTTCTACAATTTATTCATCCTCCTACAGTCGCTTTTTTACGAAAATACCAAAAAGAAATTGCGGTATTTCATACACTGTGATAAACTGAATTTAAAGAAGGTATCGCTATGTTTTATCGCTCCGTGCAAGAAAACAGGGGCTGCACGACATGTACGACAGACAAAACATCTAGGAGGAGCTATGAAGAAACAGGATTACTTGAAATGGGATGAATACTTTATGGGAATCGCCATGCTTTCCGCCATGCGAAGCAAGGACCCCAACACCAGCGTAGGCGCCTGCATTGTCAGCCAGGACAACAAGATTCTTTCGGTAGGCTACAACGGCATGCCGGCGGGCTGCTCCGACGACGAATATCCGTGGGAGCGGGAAGGCAGTGCCTTGGAAACTAAGTATTTTTATGTATGCCACGCAGAGCTGAACGCTATTTTAAACTATACCGGCGTCAATATGCGTGGAGCAAAGGTTTACACTACCCTGTTCCCATGTAACGAATGTACGAAAGCTCTGATTCAGACCGGTATTTCCGAGGTTATTTATCACTCGGACAAATACGCGGAGACCGACTCCGTAAAGGCTTCCAAGCGGATGTTTGACTCCGCCGGAGTGACCTACCGCAAATATCAGCCGATTAACCGTTTGGTAACCATTCCGTTGTAAAACCATTCCTGATATTTCGCACCCTGAGATAGCACGAACTTAACTCGCAATATTTTTATTTAGAAGGAGCATACTTATGCCACATGTAGAAATCAAATGTTTTTCCGGCAGAACCGACGAACAGAAAACACGCTGTGCCGAAAAAATTGCGGAAGATATTGCGGAAATCCTGGGATGTGATACCTCAAGTGTTTCGGTCGCTATAAAGGATGTTCCACAAGAAGATTGGAAAGAAAAAGTCTGGGATGCGGATATCGTTCCCGACGAGAAATATTTATACAAAAAACCGGGATATACTTACGATTAAGAACCACAAAAGCGTAGCTACGCAAGACAGTAGTTACGCTTTTTTCTCAAAAATGCTAATTTCAATTGTTTGTACCCACTCAATAAAATGACCCAATATTCTCAGGTTCCCCGATGCCATTCCCAGCTTTCGCAGCCTCCGTCGTTTCCTCTTGCGTTCCGGTTCCTTTCCTATCCACGACAGACTGCACTTCGGTCTCTTCCTTGTCCACGATACCCAGCGGTGCTTCGATTTCTTCCTTCGCTTCCCCGTCTTCCACATAGGTCAGCTTCGGAAAGCCCAGCTCCGCCTTAAACAAATCACCGTCCGTTTCCACCCGGAAACTTCCGCCCTGCACCTGAGTCAGGTTCTTCGCAATGGCCAGTCCCAGTCCGGAGCCCTCCGTATTGCGGGATGCATCCCCCCGTACAAAACGCTCCGTCAGTTCCTCTGCCGCAACGGTCAGTTCCATAGCAGAGATGTTTTTCAGTTCCGCATAATACCAACCCATTTTTTCGAACACTCTGACGTACACCCGGCTTCCCGGCATAGCGTATTTACAAATGTTAGCGAAAAGATTTTCAAAAATACGATAAGTTTTCTGTCCATCTACATACACAAGACACGGTTCCTCCGGCAAAAGCTTCCGTAAAGTAAGGTTTGCCTCCGTAAACTGCTCTTCATGTTCTACCGCCGCCTGCCGTACCATCTTTACTAAATCCACTTCCGCCCGCTGTAGCTCTACGTTATTGCTGGCTGCTCGGCTCACCTCAAACAAGTCCTCGATTAATTCCTTTAAGCGATTGGATTTTTTCTCCAACGTCTCAACATAAGACGCCCGCTCTTCCTCCGTAATATCCTCCCGCTTCAACAGCTCCACATACGTCAGAATTGCAGTCAGCGGCGTCTTCAAGTCATGAGATACATTGGTTATGAGCTCCGTTTTCATCCGTTCACTCTTTACCTCTTCCTCCACTGCGGTACGAAAACCTTTCTTGATTTGCGTAAGTCCTGTTCCCAAAGGGCGAAACATTCCGAAATCTCCCTCAGCCTGTCCCTTCAAGTTACCGGCTGCAATCGCTTCTACCTCACTAGCCACCGCATAGTATCCGTTCTCAGCTTTCTTATAATGCTTATTCAGAAAAAAGAACAATGCCACAGAATACGCAATAAGCAACGGTATTCCGATAAACCAACAGCAAACGCAAACAAATAAAAAACCGAACTGAATCAACACCGCTGTCCCAAGTATCCGCACCGGCTTCTTGCTAAAATCTGCTTCCGCCAATGTAGCTTTAAATTTTCTCCATCCGTTCAGGCAGATTCTTACAATCAGGCAGAGTATACTGTATTCTTTCAGATATTCCTTTATCCCCAACTTAAACAACGGACGCAAAAACCATAAGCATAGGAAGAGATATACCAGTATTTCAACAAGCGGCACAGAAAGGTCAAACACATACTCTATCACCCCTACCGCGTCATAGGTACTGTTCCTTGACCAAACCGAAAAATTATCATAATACCGGCTGTATTCATAATAAATTGCATTCACACCACATAATGCAATCAAAAGCAGTTCCGCCACATAGAAAATGCCTCGCCGGTGCGGATTTTCCGTCTGTTTCCATATCCGTTGGCTTCGCAAAAACCATACCAAAAGAAACATACATAAAATCATTCCTGCAAATAATAGCTTTTCTCCGTATTTTGCCAAAACCTGTGCCGTCTCTGCCCCTAATACAATTCCGAAAGCTTCCGGCTGATTCGATGACGTGGTGTAATGAATCTTCATTCCGTTAATAAACTTGACAAAAACCTTTTTCCCATAATAGGAATACTCCCCTGTCCATGCCGATTCACCGACCGCTTCCTTCGCCGCCAGAATATACTGCATGGCAATACACGCACCCAAAGCCACCGCAATCCCTACAATTATACCGATAAACCAACGCCACTTATTTTTGTTTTTCGAGCTTGT
>JAFTPY010000191.1 GCA_017463035.1 Lachnospiraceae bacterium | reverse complement strand
GGCATTCCTTCGTGTAGATACCATTAAGATTGTTGTACTCGGTCTTGTGGCATTTGCAGTAGGTACCGCAGGCGGTGTATTGTTCGGTAAGTTAATGTGCAAGGCAACGAAGGGTAAGATTAATCCGCTCATCGGTTCCGCCGGTGTATCCGCCGTGCCGATGGCTGCCCGTGTATCCCAGAAGGTTGGTGCAGAGGCTGACCCGAGTAACTTCCTTCTCATGCACGCAATGGGACCGAATGTAGCAGGTGTTATCGGTACTGCAGTAGCAGCCGGTGTATTCATGGCAATTTTCGGAGTTTAATATAGGAGGGTCACAATGGCAGTAAAGATTACAGAAACCATTTTACGTGATGCACATCAGTCCTTGATTGCAACCCGTATGACAACGGAACAGATGCTTCCGATTATTGAAAAGATGGATCAGGTAGGATATCACTCTGTTGAGTGTTGGGGCGGTGCTACCTTCGATGCTTCCTTACGTTTCTTAAAGGAGGATCCGTGGGAGCGTTTAAGAAAGCTTCGCGCAGGTTTCAAGAACACTAAGCTTCAGATGTTATTCCGCGGACAGAACATCCTTGGCTACAATCATTATTCCGATGACGTAGTAGAGTACTTTGTTCAGAAGTCCATCGCAAACGGTATTGATATTATTCGTATTTTCGACTGCTTCAACGATTTGCGTAACTTAGAGACCGCTGTTAAGGCAGCAAATAAGGAAAAGGGACATGCACAGATTGCTCTTGCATATACCCTTGGTGACGCGTATACCTTAGATTACTGGAAGGAAAACGCACGCCGTATCGAGGAGATGGGTGCTGATTCCCTTTGTATTAAGGATATGGCAGGTCTTTTGGTTCCGTACGAAGCTGATAAGCTGGTTAAGGCTCTTAAGGAAGGTACGAAGCTTCCGATTCAGCTTCATACCCACTACACCTCCGGTGTGGCAGCAATGACCTACATGAAGGCTGTAGAAGCAGGCTGTGACATCATCGATACCGCAATTTCTCCGTTCTCCATGGGTACCAGCCAGCCGGCAACGGAAGTTATGGTTGAGACCTTTAAGGGAACCGAGTACGATACCGGTTTAGACCAGAATTTATTAGCAGAGATCGCTAATTATTTCCGTCCGATGCAGGAGGAAGCATTAAAGAGCGGACTTCTGAACCCGAAGGTAATGGGCGTAGACATCAAGACCCTGCTTTATCAGGTTCCGGGCGGTATGCTTTCCAACCTTGTTTCCCAGCTTAAGGAAGCAAAGGCAGAGGATAAGTACTATGATGTATTAAGAGAAATCCCGAGAGTTCGTCAGGATCTCGGTGAGCCGCCGCTTGTTACCCCGTCTTCCCAGATTGTCGGTACGCAGGCAGTGCTTAATGTACTTCAGGGTGAGCGTTACAAGATGGTAACGAAGGAGACGAAGAAGGTTCTTTCCGGTGAATTCGGTCAGACCATTAAGCCGTTCAATCCGGAAGTACAGAAGAAGGCTATCGGCGATGTAGAGCCGATTACCTGCCGTCCGGCAGACAAGATTGCTCCGCAGCTTGCTAAGTTTGAGGAGGAAATCAAGGAATGGAAGCAGCAGGATGAGGATGTTTTATCCTACGCACTGTTCCCGCAGGTTGCTATGGAGTTCTTCAAGCATCGTCAGGCACAGCAGACGAAAGTCGATGTGAATGCGGCTGATACCAAGAACCAGGCATACCCAGTATAATCGCGAAGGCAAAGTGAGGGGCGAGGAAAAAGCTTATGAAAATATATTTTCAATAAGCTTTTGACGAGGCCTGAACGCGCACGCGTAGCAGGAAAAACGAAGTTTTTTCTGCGCATGCCGAGCGATAAAAGTTAATCCAGAGGCTGTCGCTTTTGCGGCAGCCTCTTTGCATAAGGGACGGCTTTGTGGCTCTCTTTTACGTCCCGAGAAAACCTCGTAACCGAAATTCTCCTTATCAGACGCTTCGAATGTAAGTCTTTCTAATTGCTTCGACAAGTGTATGTAAGAGGCATGCAACCGGTCTCAATGCGACCTCCTGTCTTATTGAGACGCTCGCTTGGACATCCGTGTCCAAGCGTTGCAGAGTATTAACGAAGCAATAAGAAAGTCTATACATCCTACGCTAAATGATAATTCGAATTTCGGTTATGAGGTTTTCTTTTGGTAAAATAATGGAGAGCCACAAAACCTGTTTGTCTACAAGAGCGGCTGCCGGAAAAGCGACAGTGCTCCTTGATTTTGATAAGACCGGGTGATTGTTTTTCGAGGAGAAAAAATGTGATTTTATCGGCCGGTTTATGGACATTTCTTGTCTTTTAGGGGGAATAGGGCAATGCTCGTTTTGTGTCCTGTTGTTTTTCATGGATAAATGGTATGGTGTAGGAGAAAGGAGGAAGATAAATTATGAACCAGCAAAAGATTGGTACATTCTTAAAGGAACTACGGAACGAAAAAAATCTTACACAGGAGCAGTTAGCCGAGGTGTTCGGTGTTTCCAGACGGACGGTTTCCAGATGGGAGACCGGTAGTAATATGCCGGACTTGACATTGTTGGTGGAAATGGCAGATTACTATGACGTCGATTTGCGGGAGCTGTTGGATGGGGAAAGGAAGAGCAAGCGGATGGATAAGGAATTAAAAGAAACGGTATTAATGGTGGCGGATTTCTCTAATGAACAAAAACGAAAGTTGCTAAGAATGATGCAGTGGCTGTTTATTGCAGGATGTGTATCGTTTGTATTACATATTATTGTGGATTCGTACAGACCGGATGTATCAGATTTTATATATGGTCTTCTAAAAGGTACAACTCTCGGAATTCCTGTTGCAATCGTTTCTATGGGAGTGGTTTGGACAGGTAAATATCTAAAGTTTTTTCGGAAAAGAAACAAATAATGAGTTTTTACGTTTAAAGTTATGAAGCAAATGCCTGAGACTAAAAATCCCAGGCATCTTTTTTTCGGATTATTCTGTTGTCTCTAGCTTATTCAAGCTTAAAATGCCGAGCAGAAAGCTGACTCCCAGTAGTATGCCCGGTGCGGCTCCGGAGAGGAAATCAATGGCCGGGTTTCCTTTAAGGAAAACGGTAAGTAGTGCAATTACGGCATAGATTGCTATGATGCACCATGCGGCATAGATAAAGTTTTTTTGGATTTTTGCAAGCTTTGTGTCTTTTTCGATTTTTTTCATCATATCTTTGTCTCCCTTTAATAATTCATCTAAACTTAAGTGGTACAGCTCGCTCATTTTGATGACACTGACGATGTCCGGTAAGGATTTGCCGTTTTCCCAACTGGAGACGGTCTGACGGGAGACCAGCAGTTGTTCGGCTACCTGTTCCTGGGTGATGCCGAGTGTCTGGCGGGCTTCTTTGATTTTTGTTCCGATATTCATGGGTACCTCCTTCGTCTTTTAGTGTAGCAAACTGTAAAATGATTTTCTATCAAAAGGCCTTTACAAGGAGGGAGATTCCTTGTAAAGATGTCTTGACATTGGCTTATTTTTGCTGCTTTTCATAGATTAGGACATGTTGAAATTATCAAGGTTAGTATAGTTTATCGGGAATCGGAAGTCAAGGGAAAGAGGAAGGAGAGAAAACAGAGGCGGAGGTTAATATGTGGCAGTTGTCATCCGATATAAAAGATAGTTGGGTTGATGGTCACATCAATGATTTGTTTCGGAGGGACGATGATGAGAGTACAGCCAAGGAATGTTTTTTATACCGGGTCTTATGCGGTTTTGCGGAATACGAAGAGTGGTTCGTCTTTCCCTTATTCTGTGAAGGTGGAAGGTATCGGACGATTTGGAATGGGAAAGAGCCTGTTCGGGTTTGCGACCGTGTCGATCACGGAGCATATGGTGACGGCAAAGTACGGGACTAAGATTACGAATGGTCCGAGAGTTCAGATGAAAACGGCCGGCAGTAAAAAGCCGGAGGATTTTGTAGAAGTTTCTAAAGAAAAGCTGGATGCGGTAAAGCTTCCAAAGGCTTTTGATAAGCTGAAGGAGCAGTCCTCATTTTATTATCACGGAGAGGTAATTTCGGATTATGAATTGATACAGACGGCGGTTGCTCTTGGGAAAATGGAGGTGCCGTCGGCAGATGCGAAGGATGGCGCGGGTTATGCGTGGAAAGCCTTTGAAGCGTTGGTAAAGGATGAAGCGGCACCGAAATACAGTTGGTCCGACACGTTGTACTCGGAGGATGGGAAGTATACTTTTACGAAGGATGTAAACGGTAAGTACAAGATGCATCTGATCGATGATGCGGGGATGGGAGCGTCCGTGGAGGATATTGCCAATTGGATGATGAGCGGAATTCCGAACCGGAATATCGAGACGCGGTATTTGGATTATTTGCGCAGTGTTGACCCGGATTTGTATGAGAAGGCGATGCAAATAGGTAGGGAAGTGCGGAATTACGGTTTTATGGAGGATTTGTATAATCAAGGGATTCTGAGTGAGATGCAAAATACTTATGATTTAGGCTTGCTCGGTTTGTTATTCGGAAAAGATGCGGAGGATATGCGTTCTTTGCTTAATAAATGCAAGGATACCGGGAATTTTCTGGAATTCTTAGAGTTATATCGTACGGACGGAGCCGGTTCTTTGGCTCGACTTCGGGAGAAACAGTTAAAAAGCGGCGGGATTGTTTAAGAGTGAGGTAACATTAAGATTTTGTAAGCTTTTGTCGATATAATAGAATAGAGATGTACGTAAACGGAGTTACGACTCAGACTACAAGGAGGTAGTGTTATGGGAATTGAATCAATCATCGGTAACATGCATATTGCGAACAATACGTATGGCACGAAGGATACAAAGGAAAGCAAAGAAGCAGAGTCAAAAGAGACAAGTGCGGCAAATCAGACTACAGCCGGGAAAAAGGTGGATGTCAAAGGCAAGACCATCGGTCAGCCGAAGCTCAGCGAAAAGGCTGCGAAGTATTACGAGGAGTTAAAGTCCAAGTATAAAAATATGGATTTTATCTTAGTGAGTAAAGATATGAAAGAGATGGCAAAGGCCAATGCCGGCAGTTTTGCGAATCCTCAGAAGATGGTGGTTTTGATTGATGAGGAGAAGGTGGAGCGGATGGCGGAGGACGAGAAGTTCCGCAAGCAGTACGAGGGTGTGATTGCTTCCGCGCAGAAGCAACTGCCGCAGCTAAAGCAGGCGTTGGGACGGTTCTCTAATGTAAAGGGCTTCGGTGTTCAGGTAAAGGATAACGGAGTAACTTCGTTCTTTGCAGTGATGAATAAGTTCTTTAACGACCAGGCAGCCCGTCTGGAAAAGCGCAGAATCGAGAAAAAGGCGGAAAAGAAGGAAGCCGAGAAGAAAGTGGAGAAAAAGGAACGGCAGGAACGACTGGAGGAAAAACGGGAAGAACTCCGACTTGAAGCTAAGGAAGCCTAAGAAGTGCTTTCGGCGGATTCCGTGGAAGAATTGGTGAAAATGGTGGAGGATTTTAATTATCAATTTGTTTCAGATACCACAATGACCGAGGCGGAAAAGGGCTTGGGGACGGTGATCGATTTTAAGGGATAGTGTGCAAGTGTTTTACTGAGCGAAAAATGATGTGAATATAAAAAGAGCTACGGAGAGCGTCTGTTTTCAAGGGATTGATTGGGAACAGGCGCTTTATATTTTGGGGACGAAGAAACCAGGCTCGGAAAGGAGAAGTATGATATGGAGATGCCGGCAATCAGTAAGAATTATAGTGCTAATATAGTACAGTACGCGACCAATACAGCAGCATCCTGTGAGTATGATAAAAAAATGCGAAAGCTTCAAAAACAACGGGAAGAACGGGAACAGGAAGAGCGAAGAAAACATAAGGAACGTATGAAAGAAGCTTTGGAAGCCTATGCGAAATATCGTCGGGAACTGCGGCATTATTATAACGAATTGGGGTATCAGAAAAAGCTGGCAGCCCCGATGGAGGGTATAGCAACGTTTGTAGATGTAAAGCGTCCGCCCGTGGTCAGTGCCGCTTATGAATTGATTATGATGTTGGGAATGTAGTACTTGTAGAATAACGGGACAAATGGTATAATCAGTATAGGAAAATTGTATGATTTTTTTGCATCGTAGCTCTGGATGATTTTGAAATCCGAGCGAAGACAAGTAATCGGATAAGAGGGAATAGAATTGATATGAAGAAAAGGATTTCATTGTCCACAACACAAATGATTATGATAAGCTTCCT
>JAFTPY010000190.1 GCA_017463035.1 Lachnospiraceae bacterium | reverse complement strand
TCTTGATTTTTGTGATATCGGAATTATTCATTCAACCGTTATGCTGGCCGTAACCGCCGATGTAGCTCTGCATACCGACACCGTCACACAACTTGCGGTAATTTCCGTTTTCATCCTTGGCATAGGAATTGATGCTCTTTACCAATTCACAAATCGCATCACGCTTTTTATCGTAAAAGGTGCTGTAATCATTGTAAAACAGTGCAATCTCCACATCCGGATTCTTTGCCTGCAGCTTCTCCACCGTATTCTTTGCATATAAGAACGACAGCTCTACATAATCGTCTCCGATAATCGTATAAAACGGATTGTCTCCGCCGCTGCGCTTCGTACGTACATGCCGCGGGTCGGAATAGACATACTCACCGGTTCCGTCGCCTACCGCTTCATTTACCACGTCCCAACAGTAAACCGTACCCGGAAACTTTTCTTCAAAGTGGGTCATTACCTGCTCAATATAGTACTCCAAACGTGCAAGCATTGTCTCCCGGTCAACATAAGCACCGTTGCTTTCATATCCTTCCCGGAAGAACCAGTCACTCATATGCGCATCCCATACCAGTACATGACCGCGGATTTTCACGCCCTGCTGTACCGCAAGCTGCACCATTCTGTCTGCCGTATTATAATTCATAACCGGCATGCCGTCTTTACTTCTTTGAGAAGCAGTCTTATTTAAAAGAGAATAGGCTTTCATTTCGTTACCGAAGCTTACACTGTTACATTCCTCGCCCAGTAACGTCTTATATGCATCCTCCTGCAAATTTCTGCTGTTCATTACAATACCGAAACTGAAATTATGTTTCTTTGCTTCGTTCATCAGCTCTCCCACCTTGTTTACCACCGTCGGAGCCTGTTCTGCCGCACCGCCGAATCCCGCATCTATATGGAAGGTAACGGAATATACCGTAGCCACAAACCCGGAATAATCTTCCATTTCCGTGCACGCCATCAAGCCGATTCCGGCAACCTCTGTGGTCAATACCGGCTCCAGCAGATGATCTGCCACGCCGGAGGTCAAGCCGTCGTAGCGGACAAACACCTCATTAAAATCCTTATCATAAAGCTTCACAGCCAGATTGCCCGCTTCACTCTTCATCTTCACGGTAACACCGAGACAATGACTCATGTCAATTCCCGTCGGAAGTCCCAGTTTAATCTCCTGATACAGCCCTTCATACTTAAGAGAAATGGAACCGTCAGCCTCTATGGTATACTCCGTGCCGTAAGAGGTCTGATAGAAAAGATCATTAAAGTCATAAACCAAATCCGTCAGTCCGGAAACAGCCGGTGCTTTCGTAGGCTCCGGTGTGGCTGTCGGGACAGGAGTCGCCGTCGGTTCCGGTGTCGCAGTCAGTTCCGGAGTTGCAGTCGGTTCCGGAGTTGCCGTCGTAGCCGGGGTCATTGTCGGAGCCGCAGTTGCCGTCGGTGCATGGGTTGCAGTCGGAGCCGGTGTCTCGGTTGCCTCCGGCGCATCTGTTGCTTCCAAAGCTTCCGTAGGTGCTTGTGTCGAATCTACCGTAGCAGTAACCTCCGCTGTCGGCGTAACCTCTGTACCGGTTTGCGCATCTTTCGCACATGCCGCGAATATGCACGTAGCAGCCAAGCATAGCGCAACCATTGATATCTTACATTGATGTTTCATAAAAGCCCTCTCTTTCTTGTTGTCTATCAGTGCTTCTACCCAATTTACTATTTCATCTTTATCATATCATGGTTTCGAACTATTTTTATTGCATATTTTATCTGTTTTATTGCGCGAACCCAATGTTTAATACGGATAATCCGCCATAATATACTCCTTATCATCGTCATCAAAATAGCCCTGTTCAATCAAAACACACTCCACATCGTCAATCACTTCGATGTTCCATGTACCGACACTGCTTTCCAGCTCCTCATCTTCAATCTCATAAATCGCAATCAAGTCTACCGTAGTTTCCGTCCGGCTTGCAATCCGGAATACATTATCATTGCCGTTGTAACTACCGCAATCATACATTTTACCGACTTCGAATTGTATCATATACTTCTCCTCCTTTACATCCGTCGCTTCTATTCCCCAACATCCTCATTTGTAAGCATATTTCGCAGTTCAAACCACAAAATCGTCTGATGACGCCACACATCCTCGTCCCTGTGTAAATGACCCATGTACCAATGTTTGTACTTTACATTTTCTCTTACAAACTCAAGAAAATTATTCAACAAAACCTCGTCCGGATGATAGGGATGAAAAATGCTCATGGTCTCCTCCGGAGCGGCATGGGTAATAATATAGTCTACCTCATTATTATGCTTCTCTAAATTCAAAACCGCCTCATCCATCTCTGCCGGTATCGGCATCTCCTCCGGCCACCAAGACCGGTACGGCACCCGCATATAGCGGTCAATGCTATTCGCACCGCCGAAGGTAAAAATCTTCTTCCCTTCAATGGTAAATACCTGACCACGCATGAGATGAATAATCTTCGGATTTCCTTCCTTGTCTCTGCGGATTACGTGAACCTTTCCGCCGTTCCACTCCTCCACCGGATACTCATTCAACAGCGTAAAATTCTCATGGTTTCCGTCCACAAACAGGATTTGATAGGGTTTCTCGGAAAGAAATTGAAGCGTCTTCTCCTCTGTTTCATTTCCAAGAAAGATAAAACCAAAATCTCCGCAAATAAACAACTTGTCCCCCTCGGCCAAGGTTCGGTCAATGATTGAGCCTTTTGCAAAACGTGCCTTTTCTCCGTGGGTATCGCCTGTGACGCATAGCATAGTATCACCTCTTTCATCCTTACGACCATCCCTTCCACGTCTCCGGCACATATCCCACCGTTGCCTGTTTTCCGTTTCTCACAATGGGCGTCTTTAACACCTGTTGGTTCGATAAAAGCTTGTCCTCCAGCTCGCTTTCCGCAATATACTTTAACAATGCCAGCGTATCCTTATCCTTGCACTCCTCGTTAATCACCGCTTTTATACCGCCCACCGCCTGACATACACTGCGAAATTCGCCTTTGCTGAGTTCCTTTTCGTTCATGTCGATGAACTGAAACTTGATCCCCTCTCCTTGAAATAGCGCTGGGCTTTCTTTGTATCATTACACTTTTTCGTTCCGAAAATCTGGATGTTCATGTTTTACCTCTCTTCTTTCGCCATCTTTTTTCTGATTCCGGCGACATCTTTTTTGCTTATCCCCGTGGTACAATCAATCAAATAAAGCTTTTGAGGCCGGGACGAATACTCCGATAAATCATCGTCCAAAATCAGATAATCACCGGGATGATTCTTTAAAAAAGCCTGTATCGCATTCCATCGGGACATGTTTGCCTTGTCTACGGTTCCCGTAATTGAAAAACCTCTTTCCGACAGCATCTTTTCAAGAGCTTTAATTTGCGGCAGATTATTCGGATTTTCCCGCGAAACAAACCCTTTGCGCCAAGATGAAATCAAAATAAGTTTCACATCAAAGCCTTCCATCGCTTTCGCAAAATTATCAACACATTCCTTGCATAATGTATACGGTTGTTTCCAATCTCTTTCTCGATTCAGTACTCCGTCAACATCTAAAAAGACAAACATAATACGCTCTCCTTCTAAAAAAGATTATATCATTGCGCCTTATAGATTACAAGCAGAACTCCGCTCCTCTTATCCTCGTCAAAATGTAAACCATAACAAAAAGGGCACTTTCTAAAATCGCTTTTAGAAAAATGCCCTTTTTTTCAATTATTTAACTTAATCAGTGCCTTTGGTGACTTGACATTTCCGTCTCGATATATTCGACCTTCCTCCATAAGCGGCTTTATTACTTCCGTCAAAAACTGACTTCTACTTTTATAGTTTGTTACTTCTTGAAGTTCCTTCATCCGCTTTGGACCTTCCGTTCTCAATAACTCTAAGACTCTTTCCGTAACTGATAACTCTTCCCGTACAATATACTCATCTTCATAGAATCTATCAAACAAACGTAAATCCAAAAATCCCGGATAAATCAAAACAACAGGTTGCAAATGGTCTGCACTGTTACTGTAGCTCTCAATCATTGTTTGAAAACCGGTTCCGCCACGCTCCATTAAATTGGCCATATCTAAGCATGCCGCTATGATAGAATTTCTTCTGATGGAAGGAATGGAGCCCATCGGATATTGGTCATAACTTTTTGGAAGTAACCATGATCCCGGAGAAACAATATCCATCCTATCACT
>JAFTPY010000189.1 GCA_017463035.1 Lachnospiraceae bacterium | reverse complement strand
TTCTCCTGATATTTGGAAACATCCACACCCTTTAGGGATATCTTTTGTCCGTTTTCCCAATAGGTGTACTGACCCGCATCATCCTTTACAAAGCCTTCTGCCGCATACGTATGTTTTTTAATATCCTCACGTACCCGGATTAACAGCCGTTCCCCCGAATCGCCGGTGATAAGAACACGCTCCTTGTCTGCCTCTTCCCTGGATATTCCCCGGATAACGGAATCTCCGGCAATGTCACCGAAGGTATCTTCCGCATATGCATAAAAATCCAAAGACGTCAGCTCGTAACCGCTTCCCTTCAGAATAAGCCTGCCTGTCACCTTTCCGAGATAGGTCCCTGCGGATACCACATAGGAATCAAACCGGATTCCGTCCTGCTCCAATGTATAAACCAAGTCATGGTCCGCATGCAAAATATAGTCCGCCATATCAAAGCTTCCCTCTGCCCGAGGCACGGAAAAGGTATACGGCACATCCCCTATCATTGTATCTATTAGGAGGCTTCCGCCATCCTCCGTATAAGCGCCCACATCCGCAAGGAGGGCAAGTCCGGTCCCGAAGTCCGGGATTCTATGCTCCTGAAGCGTCTTCACATCCAGTAAATGTAAGCCTTCCTTTGAGGCATTTTCCGTATATACATACTGCTCCGTTCCCAAGCCGTTATGTACACCTCTTGCAAAGCACAGGCTCTCCGGCTTATCAAAGGAATACTCCCAGAAATACACTGCCCTGTCGGTCAGACTTTCCAGATAAATGTACTGCGCCCCTTCCCCGGCAACCTCATTCGGGTAATAGGCCCGCAGGCCCTTTCCTTCCACACAAATATATTCTTTTCCGGAAAGCTCCGCCACAAAGGCCCGGTAACCCTCCGGCAGCTTGCAGGATGCCGCATAGCCCTGCGGATCCTCCAGATATACTTTTTTTGTCTCCGGCAGACTTTCCTCCGGTGTTTTTCCTTCGCTGTCTCCGGATACACCGAACACTTCCGCCACACCCGGCATACTCTTTTGCAGGAAGCCGTCGATGGCACCCTTTGCCTTTGATAAGCCCTTGCCTACCGGTACGGCAAACACGTATAACAGAAGCGCCAGTACAAGTGCTCCGGCAATATGCCCCAGTACAATCCCAAGTACCTTCTTTTTCTTCCCCGAAGCCGCCGCTTCTGCATTTCCGGTACTTTTCGCCGCTGTTTTCTTTTCGGACTTTTCCTTCTGCTTCTTCGTCTCCTGCGCTTTTCTCATCGCTTCCGCCGCATCTGCCAAGGACAACGTCTCTCCGGCCCTTGCATCCTGCTTTTGCGCCTCCAGCGCCGCCAGTTCCGCAATTTCCTCCTGTTTTTTGGACAGTGCCGCCAGCTCTCCTTCGGACAGCCCCGCCGCAGCCACGTAATCAAAATAAATACCGTAACGGTTGTTGTAATGCTTGTAATAAGGCGTAAATATAAGTTCTCCGTCCGCATCGGTTCCGGAAAGAACAAAGGTCGGACTTTCGTCAATTTTTACGAAATTCTTTTTACAATCCGCAAACCACTCCCGCACACTGACATTTTTCACAAGAACGGTTTCCCGGACGGATATCTTCTTGGTCGGTATCGTTACATTGACCCCGGTCACCTCCGTTGTCATATCACTCTGCCCCAGATTCGCAGCCAGTACAAACGGACCGTAGGTCGCAGCCGCACTGTAAGGCGCATCCGGCAGCGTACACAGCGTAATCTCAGGGAAGAACCGCAGCGAAATCTGCTGCTCCATTCCCCAGTTGCGATCCAATAAAATATATCCCTTCTGTACCGCATAATCCACCGTCTCACCGTTCACCTTCAGTTCAAAGCGCTGCTTTGTCCAATCCGGCACACGGAACGCCAGAGTAAAGCGTCTCTCCTCCGCCATGGACAGAGTAAAAGTCACCGTATCGAAGTGATTCAAGTCGGTTTTCTGTGTCAAATCAAGATTTAACTTTTTATTATGCAGTACGGAAGCTATGTATAAGTTCACATACAGGCGATTTTCTCCCGTATGATAGATAGCGCTGTTCAACTTCGTAAAGTTTTCCATGCCGGTACCGGTACAGCACCAGAAATGCTCAAACGGCTTGCTGTATACCTTAAAATATCCCGATGCCATCGGCTGGAAATACGTAGTCATACCGGTCTCCGGATTCTGAGAGCCCAGTACCGCATTTAAAAAGGTCCTCTCATAGAAATCCATATACCGCTTCTCACCGGTCACAAAGAACAGACCCTCCGCCAGCTTTAACATGTTGTGAGTATTACAGGTTTCACAATTACAGCAGGTACGCTCTTTTCCAAGAGTCCCG
The DNA here is from genome assembly GCA_017463035.1 of Lachnospiraceae bacterium. Taxonomy (GTDB): domain Bacteria; phylum Bacillota; class Clostridia; order Lachnospirales; family Lachnospiraceae; genus SIG307. Next base: position 4,353 of record JAFTPY010000189.1, on the reverse strand, counting down.
GTCGCACGGAAATGCTCCCACTCGCTGTTCCCTCCGGTCGCATAGGTATGATGCTTCGTTACGATATCAAAAAAGGATTTTGCCGCATTCAGATAAAAGGTTTCGGATTCACCCAAAGCAAAATACCGGTTCAATGCTCCCAGAAACTTCGGAATGGTAGTATTGGCATGCTTCTGCGGTAATACATCTTCTCCCTCTGCAATCTTTTGAAACAACTCCGTCTCATCAAACTTTGCCGCAGCCTCCGCAAATTCCTTCCGGCCGGTCTCTTTATACAATTCGTACAAGCAATCGTTCATCCCGCCGTACTCAATCAAAAGCACGCGCTCCCTCACCTCGTCGGTCCACTTTGCGGTACGCTCGTACACCCAGATACCAAGCTTTATGGCCATCTCCAAAGCCTGAGGACGATTTCCCAGCTGATATACGGCAAGCAATCCGGAAATCACCTTGTGCATGGTATACCACGGCACCCAGGCCGGTTCGCCTCTCTCCAGACGGTCAAACAGCTCCTCCGGAGACGCAAACAAATAACCGCTCTCCGCCTGACACGCCGAAAGCTCACTTACTATATAATCCAAACGACCTTCGATATCCTTCGCCCCGGTTGCCGCAAAAAGCTGTGCCAACGCGGTCATATAATGCCCCAGGGTATGTCCCGCGATTTCCGCATCCTCCCAGCCCCCCGGATAACGCTCCGCTTTTTTCGACAGTCCCGCCGTCTCCCGGAATCCGGCCAACAACCGGTCCGCATCGATACTGCGTAAATAGTCCTGCTCTTTTCGGAATGCATTCTCCAAAACCGGCTCGCAAAGTTCCACTTTATTCAACGAAAAATTCCGAATAACCATCACCGAACTCCTTTCTTCTTTCGAATATTTCGGGAAAATCCCGCACCCTAAAATTGATAAAATCTCGACAAAAATCTGACAACAGAGGGCACTTGCCCATGTTATCTTTATTCTACCGAAATTTTTATGTAAAGTCAAGGTGTATAAGCCTTCAAACTCACTTTTTAACGCAAAAAAAACAAAGAGTTCCGTCCACGGAACTCTTTGTAACACAATCAATTCTCTTTTACGCATCTGCCTTTTCTTTCAAAAAATGCCCGATCCATGCCAGTCTGGCCTCCAACCACTGAAGCAATGCTTCCGCAGCCTCTTCATGGGTATCAAAAACCGCACCATAGCTGAAGTTCCCCATTCCTCCGAAGCCTCCGAAGTTTCCCGGCATCTCAAAATCCCCCCAGCCGCCGAAGCCTTCCGGCGCCTCAAATTCTCCCCAGCCGCCGAAGCCTTCCGGCACTTCAAATTCGCCCCAGCCTCCGAAGCCTTCCGGTGCCTCAAATTCTCCCCAGCCTCCGAAGCCTTCCGGTGCCTCAAATTCGCCCCAGCCTTCGAAGTCCTCCGGCATCTCAAATTCTCCCCTGCCTCCGAAACCTTCCGGTGCCTCAAATTCTCCCCAGCCCCCGAAGCCTTCCGGCATCTCAAAATTTCCGAAGCTGCCCGCTCCGACGAGGTCTTCTCTCCACCGGGCATATTCCCGGTCAAATTCTTCCGCATATTGTACGGTCAATGCGGTTATACTCTCTTTCATCTGCGCAATCAGGCTGTTCTCTCCCTCGGATAATTCCGTATAACGTTTCGCGACCATTTCCCGGAACCAGTCGTATTCTCCCAACTGTCGCAACAAATGGTACACATATACCGTATCCTCCGCGTCGGTATGTCCGGTAAAATTGCCGTACCCCAGATCAAAATCCCAAGGCGCACCGAACATCAGCTTTCCTCCCGCGTCCTTATACAAATACATACTGCTGTAATTATTGTCGTAATCATTGGCGATCAGCTGTACCAGATACATGTCCACCGCCGATGTCAAATCCACCAATTCTTCCACAGCCGCTTTGGTTTTCTCCTGATATACCGCATCATAGACCCGGATCATGTAGTCCCGGATGTATGCCGTCTGTTCGGTTGAACGGGCATCACTTTTTACCACGTAATACGCCGCACTTGCATCAAAGGTACGTTCCATCAGCATCTGCATGCTGTTATCCTTTTCATCGGCATAGCCGGTTACCGCAAACCATGCCTCACCCTCTTTTCCTTCTTCGTTCCGGCGACTTAAATCCGCCTCCAACTCCAGCAAATACCCGGTATCCGTCACCGTCGGGTCCGTCGCTCCCGTCTCGTCTATGGCAATACGGTCCGCGTCCACCTGCGTCTGCTCCGCCAAAAGATACACTCCCGCATATTCTCCGTTCAAATATACCTCCACAAACTCGCAGTCCGTTACGTAAGAGATGCCGGACAAAGCATTGGCAAGTCGGTACGTAATAAAATTACGAAGCAATGCCGGATCATTAAATTCCGCCAGCAAAACCCAGCTCTTGTGCGCACCCTCCGAAAGCCCCAGTAGCTGCTTCTTTTCTTCAAACTTAATCCGGTAGGGCTTTTTTGCATACATCTGCGTGCTGTTTCCGCGTATCCGGATACCGGCCGCCGCATCCGCAAACGCCTCGTCTTCATCGCAATTTGTCACGGATACCGTACAATTCGTATAAACCTTATCATCCGTAATCGGCATATTCTGCTCCGTCTCAATAAGGAGCACCGGCATCTTTCCGTAAACAAAAGGCGTCTCACCCGAATCTTCCGCCTCTGTTTTCTGCAATTTTTCATCTTCCGTTTGCCGCTCCGGAACTTCAACCTTTTCCTCCGGTAACTCCTTCTCTTCCGTTTCCTTCTCGTCCTGTTGCTTCCCACCCGGTTCTTTTTCGTTCGTTTGCGCCTCCCGGGTTATCTCCGGCACATGTTGCCCGGTCTCGCCCTGCGCACCATCTCCGCAACCGATGAATAGGACCGCGACAAATAACCATAGTACCCGGGACAAAGCTCCCTTTCTTCTCATTCCTGTTCTCCCTTCCTCGCACATTTTCTCGCAAAATCTTCTGTGCCACCTGTTATGATACGTTAAAATTGTGACCAAAATATGAAAAAAGTGACAAACAAGTTAAATTTCACCTGTTTGTCACTTTCCCTATTTATTCAGTTCGATAAAATGCAGCATCTGCCGTTTTGACTTATACCGTAGCTACTGCATCGAAGCTCTCCTTTAATGCCGGGTAAAGCTTCTTAAATACCTGATACTTTGCCTCGTACTTCGCTACAAGCTCCGGATCCGGCTCGGTGGTATCCACAACGGTGATGAACTTATCTGCTGCTTCTTCTACGGAAGCGTACTCGCCACAGCCTACCGCAGCAAGGATAGCTCCGCCGTAGCCCGGGCCCTCTTCACTGTTGATGATGTCTACCTTTACGTTCATGATGTTGGCAAGCATCTGTCTCCATAACGGGCTCTTTGCGCCGCCGCCGGTTGCACGGATGCGGTCAATCTTTACGCCGAGGCTTCTTGCGATTTCAAGGGAATCACGAAGGGCGTAGGTAACACCTTCCAGCACAGCCTGGGTCATGTCTGCTCTGGTGGAATCCATAGTCAGACCGATGAAGCAGCCTCTTGCATTCGGGTTGTTGTGCGGGGTTCTCTCACCCATTAAGTACGGCAGATAGTAAACATGGTTCTCACCCAGGGTGGTGATAGCCTTCTGCTCCTCTGCGTAATTCTTGGTGCCGATGATTTCGTCCATCCACCACTTGTTGGAGGATGCAGCGGAAAACATGCAGCCCATCAGGTGGAACTTACCGTTTGCGTGAGCAAACATATGTAATGCGTTCTGATCGTCTACTGCGAACTTGTCACAAGCGATAAATACCGTACCGGAGGTACCCAGGGAAACGATACACATACCGTCCTTGGTGGTACCGGTACCGATAGCACCTGCTGCATTGTCGCCTGCACCTGCGATAATCTTAACATCCGTAGAGAAGCCGAGACGCTCTGCCATAGCCGGGGTCAGGGTACCTACTACATCAAAGCTGTCGTAAATCTTTGCAAGCTGCTCTTCCTTAATACCGCAAATCTCAAGCATTTCCTTGGACCAGCACTTGTGCTCAACGTCCATAAGGAGCATACCCGCAGCATCGGAAGCATCGGTGCAGTGTACACCGGAAAGAAGGTATGCAAGATAGTCCTTCGGAAGCATAATCTTCTTAATCTTTGCAAAGTTATCCGGCTCGTTCTTCTTCACCCAGAGAATCTTCGGAGCGGTAAAACCGGTCAATGCCATGTTTGCGGTGTAAGAGGAAATCTTCTCACGACCGATGGTCTTGTTGAGGTAGTCGCACTCCTCCTGGGTTCTGCCGTCGTTCCAAAGGATAGCCGGACGAATTACCTTATCGTTCTCATCTAAGATAACAAGGCCGTGCATCTGGCCGCCAAAGCTGATACCGG
>JAFTPY010000188.1 GCA_017463035.1 Lachnospiraceae bacterium | reverse complement strand
TTGCTGCCTACCGCGTAAGCACCCTCGGTATTCTCACGATAGAAGGTCCAGTCAATGCCCTGCTCCGGAATACGAACCGGTCTTACATTTGCAAACAGGTCAAGTGCCTTACGCATTGCTACGTTTGCACTCTCTACGTTCGGCCACGGATCACCCTTCTGCGGGGTAGTGGTCGGTCCCTTTAAGATAACATCACAAGTCTTTAACTCTTCCAAAACTGCCGGCGGAATCGCTGCGTTCTCAGCCACACGACGCTCGATGGTAAGACCCTCGATGTTCTTAATCAGTACCTTACCGGATGCAATTTCATCCTTTAATAAGTACTCCATAATTCTCTGTGCCTGACCGGTGATTGCCGGGCCGATACCGTCACCGCCGCATACACCGATGGTAATCTGATCGAGAGACTTGTAATCCACGAAATCTCCCTGCTTCTTCATCTCTTCTACTCTTGCCAACTGCTCGGTCAAAAGCTTACCGAATGCTTCCTTTGCTGCTTCAATCTTAGCCTGCATTTTTATAGCCTCCTTATGTAATTCTGTTTTATGTTTGTCCGGCTGATTCCGAATCAACCCTTCATCCCTTACAACTCTACGGTAACCTCCGGAAGGTCCACACCGAATTCTCCCTTATACTGATTAATCATGCCAACCAGCTCCGCATCGGTCATAACCGTAATACGGCCGTCCTCGTACTCCTTATCTACCAGTTCCTTAATCTTGTGAACCAGCAAATTGGACTTATCCAGTGCGGCATCGCCCTTTAAGCGATAAAAAGTGTTAATCCAGTGTGCAATACCCGCAAGACCGGAGGTATTGGACACGGAAACCAACACCGGACGATTCAAGAACTTCTCGGTATCAAAAATATTATAAATCTCCTCATTCTTAAGAAGACCGTCTGCATGGATACCCGCACGGGTAACATTGAAATTCTTACCTACAAACGGAGTTCTGTGCGGAATCTTATAGCCGATTTCCTTCTTATAGTACTCCGCAAGCTCGGTAATTACCGTGGTATCCATACCGTCTAACGTACCCTTAAGCTGTGCATACTCAAATACCATTGCCTCTAACGGTGTATTACCGGTACGCTCACCGATACCGAACAGAGAACAGTTAATACCGGATGCACCGTATAACCAAGCGGTAGTCGAGTTAGAAACCGCTTTGTAGAAGTCATTATGACCGTGCCACTCCAACAACTCGGACGGAACACCCGCATGGGTCATCAAACCGTAGATAATACCCTGCACGGAACGCGGAATTACCGCACCCGGGAAGTTCACACCGTAACCCATGGTATCACAGGCACGAATCTTAACCGGAATATTATACTCAAAGCCCAGCTTCATCAGTTCAAAACAGAACGGAATGACAAAACCGTAAATATCGGAACGGGTAATGTCCTCTAAGTGACAACGCGGTGCCACACCGGTCTCCAGACACTCACGCACTACATTTAAGTAATGCTCCATAGCCTGGCTTCTTGTCATCTTCATCTTATAGAAAATATGGTAGTCGGAGCAGCTTACCAAAATACCGGTTTCCTTTAAGCCGATTTCCTTTACCAGCTCGAAATCCTTCTTGCTGGCACGAATCCAGGAAGTAACCTCCGGGAATTCATACCCTCTCTCCAAACACTTATAAACCGCATCCCTGTCCTTCTTACTGTAAAGGAAGAACTCACTCTGACGGATAATGCCGTTCGGTCCGCCCAGACGATGCAGATAATCGAAAATCGTTACAATCTGCTCCGTGGTGTACGGCGCTCTGGACTGCTGTCCGTCGCGGAAGGTAGTATCCGTAATCCAGATTTCCTCCGGGAAACAATGCGGTACAATACGATCGTTAAATGCAATCTTCGGAACCTCATCATACGGGAATAAGTTCCGGAACACATTCGGGGTCTTCACATCCACAAGCTCATACATATGCTCCTCTAAAGAAAGCAAATTGTTATGAGGATTGCGATATACTTTTCTGTTTTCCATATGTATACACGCTCCTTTATCATCCACTATCGAATCATTGTATACAATTATACGTTTAATGTCAAGAGGAAAAGCACGAAATAACTGCCCGAATATAAATAATTATCCTCCGGGCAGTTTATCCTCTACTTATTAAATTCCTTCAGTCTCTCCGCAATAGTCTTGTTATAGTTCTCCACCTTCCGCTCGTACTCTTCCTCCATGTACTTGGAATGGAGCAGGAAGTCCGCCGTAGCCAGGTTATTTGCAATCGGAATGTCGTATACCAGTGCGATACGAAGGAGTGCCTTTACATCCGGATCATGAGGCTGTGCCGCAAGCGGATCCCAGAAAAATACTACAAAGTCAATATTCCCTTCTACGATACGGGAACCGATTTGCTGGTCACCACCCAGCGGGCCGCTGTTATATCCCTTGACCGGCAGCCCGGTCTTCTCCGCAATAAGGCGGGCCGTGGTACCGGTACCGCAAAGAAAGTGTCTCTGCAAAATCTCTTTGTTCCGCTCACACCAGGACACCAGTTCCTGCTTTTTTCCGTCATGGGCAATGAGCGCGATACGCTTCTGCTTTCCGATGGTAAACTTAATAAAATCCGCTGCTTCCATAATTGTTCTCCTTTTCTGTTTCAAATGTTTTCTTCCGTCTTCTTCTATGTAGTTCCTTACTCAAACGATTTTAAACTTACTTTCGCCCCTTCTTTTTCCCCTTCTTTGTCACTACACCCTTTTCCTTTTCTTCTCGTCTTGCATTCGCAAAATTCCGATACTCCGGCGGTAACAGTCCCGAATTTATCATAGCGGAAACCGTAAGTTCAAACTCTCCGTAGGGAACCGCCGGATCCGCAAGACTTTCAATGACCTGCTCCACCTTCGCCTTAAACTCCTGTAACGTCAGAATTCCGTCTCTCCAAAGAAAGGAATCCGTAAATACCTTTTTATAGTGAGGACTCAAATCCATATCCGAAAGCCGCCGGTCCGCAATCTCTATCCGAAAGGAAAACAGTTTCTTCAACTCATTCACCGATGTAGAGGTAAACTTAATATCCTCATCCAGTATATACAGATTCTTTAACAACACCGTCCGTCCGCCGATTTCCTTTTTCTGATACCGTGGCAGATACGGCGTAAATGCCTTTTTCATCACTTCGTTTTCACGCAGCTCCACATACTCGTTGGAAGCCTTTACGGCAATTCCCCGTTCTACTTCCATAACCTGAAGCTTGGAAAGCGGACGTTCCAGCATGCGCGCTTTCCTATCGATTAAAAGAATCTTTAAACTCCCGTCCTCTACCCAGGCAAAGCCCGGCGCCTGACGAACTCTCTCAGGAACACACAAATCGATTACCACCGGTACATGCTCCTGCTTCACTTTATATCGAATCAATAACTTTTTCAGCTTTTCCGCAGTCATGGAAGCCAGTGCATTGTCCCCGAACTCTTCTTCGTCCTCCCTCTCCCGTTCTTCCTGTTCCTTTGCTTCCTGCTCTTCTTTCTTTTTTTCCTTCTTACTTTTTTTCTTCCGACCGCTCTTCTCCGTATCCTCGTCCCCAAAATCTTTTATCTCGTCTCCCCGTTCATTTAAGGAACCGGTCTGTTTCCCCGCATGCCCACCGTTTTTCACCACCAGCACCGCATCCTTCGCCATTGCTGCCGCAAGTATTGCCGTTGCTGCTGCAAATACCCACGGTAAAAACGAATGCGTTCCGATTGCAACACATACAAAAATAACCGTCGCTAAAATCAAACCGATTTCCCACAGTAAAAACGATTTTGTACGCCCGTCACCATGACGAAGCGTATTCCATATCTTTCGCAGCATACCGTTCCCCCTTCTTCCGTATTAATGCTCCCCTTCTAAATCATACAGTATTATTTCTCCCGCCGCAAGGGATTCCTGTACTAAAATCGTCCGCTGGTTAGCAGACCCTTTAAACCTCAGATTCAGGCTTTTCTGCTCCTCGATAAACTCCCCGTCCACCAGCACATCAATCATGGAAAGCAACTCCCCCGTTACTTCCCACTCATGTAACATATACCCGGTAATATCCCGTTCAAAATCATATCCCGAAAAGGCCCAGATATCCTTCCTCGGAAGTCGTTCCTTTACTTTTCGCAAAAACGGTACCAACGCCTTTTGATTTTCCCTCTCGAAAGGCTCTCCCCCCAGAAGGGTCAGTCCCTTCACATAGGGCTTTTCCAAATAAGAAAGCAACAACTCCTCCGTTTCCTCCGTAAAAGGCTTCCCGTAGGAAAAATCCCATGCTTCTTTATTAAAGCAGTTTTTGCACCGGTGGGTACAGCCGCTGACAAACAACGACACCCTTACCCCCGGTCCGTTTGCAATATCATATTGCTTGATATCCGCATAATTCATAATTTGCTCCTTAAATATGCAGCACTCTGGAATTGATTTCTTTTGTCTTTCCCACATTCCAGAAATTCTCTCCCAGGTACCCACAGGTTCTCCGCGCCACATTCATCTTCGCGTGGTCCTTATTGCCGCACTGCGGACACTCCCATTCCAGATTTTCGTTAATCGTAATCTCTCCGTCAAAACCGCAGACATGACAGTAATCGGACTTGGTATTAAACTCGGCATACTGGATATGGTCGTAAATGTAACGCACCAGCTCCTCCAATGCCTCCAAGTTATGACGCATATTCGGGATTTCCACATAAGAAATAGCGCCGCCGGAAGAAATCACCTGGAAGGATGCCTCAAAATCAAACTTGGAAAAGGCATCGATTTTCTCCCGTACATCCACATGATAAGAGTTGGTATAATATCCCTTATCTGTAATATCCTTAATCTCACCAAACCGCTTCTTATCGATATTGGCAAACCGATAACAAAGAGACTCCGCCGGTGTACCGTACAGACCGAAGGCAATCCCTGTCGTCTCCTTCCATGTATCCGTGGCCTTACGAAGACGCTTCATCAGCTTCATGGCAAACTCGGTACCGACCGGCTCCGTATGACTGACACCGGTCATCAGCTTCGTCACCTCATACAATCCGATATAACCGAGAGAAATAGTGGAATATCCGCCGTGAAGCAGCTTATCAATCTTTTCTCCCTTTTTCAGTCTGGCAATGGCACCGTACTGCCAGTGTACCGGAGATACATCCGATACCGTCCCTTCCAAGGCACGGTGTCTGCACATCAGAGCCTCAAAGCACAATGCCAGACGCTCCTCCAAAAGCTGCCAGAAATACTCCTCGTCTCCCTTTGCCAGAATACCGATTTGCGGAAGATTGAGACTGACTACGCCCTGATTAAAGCGTCCTTCGAACTTATACTCGCCGTTTTCATCCTTCCACGGGGTCAGGAAGCTTCTGCAGCCCATACAGCTGAATACGTTTCCTTCATAATTCTCCCGCATCTTTTTCGCAGAAATATAATCCGGATACATCCGCTTTGCGGAGCAACGCACCGCCAGCTTTGTAATGTAATCGTACTCACCGCCGCGAAGACAATTGTGCTCATCCAGCACATAAATCAGCTTCGGAAAGGCCGGTGTCACATATACGCCCTTTTCGTTCTTGATTCCCTCCAGCCGCTGCCGCAAAATTTCCTCGATAATCATAGCGTTTTCTTCGATGTACGGGTCGTTCTTGTCCAGATTTAAAAACAAGGTCACAAACGGTGATTGCCCGTTGGTGGTCATCAGGGTATTAATCTGATACTGAATGGTCTGTACACCGGAACGCAGTTCGTCCGTCAGTCGCTCTTTTATAAGCTGCTCCATCATTTCCGCCGACATAGCATCTCCAAACTGCTCCGTATAGCGTCTCCGATACTTTTCACGGCTGATACGAAGATACTTTCCCAAATGCCGCACATCCACAGACTGACCGCCGTACTGGCTGCTGGCCACCGCCGCAATAATCTGGGTCACCACCGTACACGCCACCTGGAAGCTTTTCGGACTCTCAATCAGCTTTCCGTTCATCACTGTTCCGTTATCCAACATGTCCTTAATATTAATCAGACAGCAATTAAAAATCGGCTGGATAAAGTAGTCCGCATCATGAAAATGAAGCACACCGTCCTCATGAGCCTTGGAAATGATCTCCGGAAGCAGCACACGCTTTGTCAGATCCTTGGACACCTCACCGGCAATCAAATCACGCTGGGTAGAAGCAATGTAGGCATTCTTATTGGAATTTTCCTCCATCACATCCTTATTATTCTGCTTAATCAGGCTCATAATAGAATCATCCGTAGTATTGGCCTTCCGCACCAGTTCCCTTGTATAGCGGTAGATAATATAGGTCTTGGCAAGTACAAACTTACCCTCTTCCATGAGCTTCTGTTCGATGATATCCTGAATTTCTTCCACTTGCATCTTGCTCTTACCGAGTGCCTCGATGCCCGCAATGATTTGCTCTATTTTCTCTTCATCAATCGCTTCTTCTTTCCCTACCACATGATTTGCCTTCCGAATGGCAAGTAAAATCTTGTTTCTATCGTAATCTACGGTACGCCCGTCACGCTTCACTACATACATACTCTCAAATCCTTTCCGTTGCTCTTCCGCAACCATATCAAGTATAACAGATTCTCCTTTGTAAGTCTATATTTTTTTCGCACATCTTGGGATGTTTTTCAAAAATATTGCCAACTCCATACCATATCTAGTATCTTCGCATTCACCATAAATATCCCGTTAAAAAAAATGTCGATTCCATCCGAATCATTGCGAAAAAAATTTTTTCATGCTATACTGAAATAAGAAGGTTTTATTTGTTATCGGGGAGGTCTTGTATGAAAGAAAAATATTCCAATCATCTGCGTTGGGCGATTACAACAGTTTGTACAGTTACCGTTTGTCTGATTATCTTTTTCCTGCTGTTTCGTTCCAAAGAGCTTATGGATTTTTTCAAAAAATTAACCGATACCCTTATGCCGGTTATTATCGGTGCGGTTATCGCTTATTTAATCAACCCGTTGGTTAATATTTCGGACAGGCTGTTTACCAAGCTCTTTTTACGCATGAAGCTGTCCCGGAAAAAGGCTTTGGGAATTTCCCTTTGGATTTCCGTATTTGCTTCCATGGCCGTCTTCCTGTTTTTCGTATACTTTTTGATTTCCCTGATTTTACCGGAATTATATCAAAACATTATGAATTTCGTTTCCAACTTTGACGGTTATGTAACCACCATTACCAAATGGTTTTCCGAGTTGGACATATTAAAGGATAATCCCGAGCTCTACAACAACCTTTCCTCCACTTTGGACAGGATGTTGACCTCTTTGGAAGATTGGATCAGCACCTCACTCCTTACCAGTCTGTCCGGCATTTTGTCCGGTCTCACCTTCCGTATCATCGGATTTTTTAATGTAGTCCTGGACGTGGTAGTAGGTCTGATTGTTACGATTTATATTCTTTCCAGTAAACGGAAATACACCGCAAAGGCCAAACGGTTTACTTATGTATTGTTCAAGCCGCAGACCGCCAATACGGTTCTTACCATGGCCTCCCGTTGTAACAAAATTTTCAGCGGCTTTATTTCCGGAAAGCTTTTGGATTCCCTGATTATCGGCATGATATGCTTCATCGGACTGAGTATTTTCGATATGCCGTATACCTTGCTTGTCAGCGTTATTGTGGGCGTCACCAATATCATTCCGTTTTTCGGACCGTTTATCGGCGCCATTCCGTCTGCCGTTCTGATTCTTCTGGCAGATCCGACCAATCTAAAGCCGGTTATCATTTTTGTTGTTTTCATTATCTGCCTGCAGCAGTTTGACGGCAACATTTTGGGGCCGAAAATTCTGGGCGACTCCACCGGTATTTCCGCCTTAATGGTAGTGGTTTCCATTTCCATCGGCGGCGGATTCTTCGGATTTATGGGCATGTTTCTCGGTGTCCCGACCTTTGCGGTCATCAGTTATCTGTTCCGTTGCTTTATCCACTACCGCTTAAGGAAAAAGGGATTGCCTGCGGAGCATGAAAACTATATCGACCTAACCGCTGTTGATGATACCGTCGGCGAACTACATTACTGTACGCCGGCCACAGCTTCCCTCTCGGGCGTACCGGAGACCTATACAAAGACTTACCAGGCATCTTCTCCGGAAAGCACGTCCTTCTCCGACACAGTTCACGCAAGCGAACGTGAAATGAACGCAAAGGCTGAAACTCCGGCAAACAAAACACCTCGCACAAAAAAAGAAAAGCCGGGCAAAAAGAAAGAAAATAAACAATCCGATACAAACAATCGCGCAGAATAATCATTGTAATACCGGTATCCGATTTACAAAAAGCAGGTAACGAAAGTGTTAACACCTTCCGACACCTGCTTTTCCTGTCTTTTGCAATTTCTCTCAAACTCGAGATAATCTTATTTAAACTCTGCCTACAGCTCCGCTTCCGCAGCCTTTATCATAATGGCACATTCCATACGCTTACGGAACAGCTTACAGCCGTACTCGTAAACACCGGTAATATCTCCGGTCGCATGGTATGCATTTGCCGCACAACCGCCGGAACAATACAGCTTTGCCCAACAGTCGTTGCATTCCGGTCTGGAGTAGGCATTACATCCGCGGAACTTCTCCTGCATGGCGGTATTGGTCACACCGTCCCATACATTTCCCATAAGGTATGCTTCATCACCTACAAACTGATGACACGGATACAGGTCGCCCCACGGGGTCACTGCCAGATATTCCGTTCCCGAACCGCAACCGGAAATACGCTTGTAAATACAAGGTCCGTGAGACAAATCAATCATGTAATGGTAGAAGGTGAAGCCTCTGCCTTCCTTCTTACGCTTTATCATTTCCTTTGCCAAAAGCTCGTACTGGTCAAACAGCTTCGGCAAATCCTCTTCCGTCAAAGCATACGGGTCTGTCGGCGCACAAACCACCGGCTCCATACTGAGCTCCGTAAAGCCCAAATCCGCCATATGAAACAAATCCTCAGTAAAGTCTACGTTGTTATGGGTAAAGGTACCGCGCATGTAGTAATCCTTACCGCCGCGGATTTCCACAAACTTCTGAAACTTCGGCACAATGGTATCGGAGCTTCCCTTGCCCTCGTAATTTTTACGCAGGCGGTCATGTACCTCCTTACGTCCGTCCAGACTCAGCACCACATTGT
>JAFTPY010000187.1 GCA_017463035.1 Lachnospiraceae bacterium | reverse complement strand
TTTCATTTTTCTTTCCTCTTTCAGGTCGCATTATCTTTACAACTAAAAATTTCTTCCGTTCCAGCCCCAGTCATTCACACCATGATAAGTAACATACACCGCATTGCCCGGAATACCGAGTTCTTTTTCATATAAGGCACATATCTTCTCCGTCAGACTTTCGTACGCACTTCGGGATGCCGCACCGAACAGGCTCACCGACACATAAGCGCCCTTCTCTAATTTCTTGCCTCCCATGTACAAATCATAATTATCCTCAAACCCTACCATCAAAAAACTCTCCGGCTTACCGATAACAGACATGAGTTTTCCGAATTCTCCCTTTAACACATCTTTCTTCTCCCGTGATACGTTCACGGTAATTTTAGAATCAATAAACGGCATAGTTACTCTCCTTTTTTCATCGCTTTCTTTTTATTCTTTTCTTCGTACATCTTCTTATCCGCTTCACCGATACAATCATCCAAAACGCTGTACGGGTCTAACCGGACAAGTTGATACCCGGAGCTGACCGACATTACAGCCATCCCTTCATGCTCCGCATTGTAATCATCGATTGCCCGCTGAACTCTGGTCCAATAGCTCTCTGCCTCCTGTTCGGAAAACGCAGTCCCCATAACGATAAACTCGTCACCGCCGTAACGAATGACATAAGAATCTACTGTCTCGTCCTGCAAAATCCGTCCGGTATCCCGGATAATCCGGTCACCCTCTTCGTGACCGAACACATCATTAATCTTTTTCAGACCGTCGATGTCCGCGAAAGACAGGAACAAATACAACTGTTTATCGATACATTTCTCTTTTACAATGGCAAAATACCGTTCCATACCGAAACGATTATACACTCCGGTAAGCGGGTCACGAATATTGGCATCGTCTAACTTTACCATGGCATTAATCAGCATGGTATGCTTTCGCATGTTCTCCACGGAATTCCCGATGCTGTTCAGCCAAATAATATACAATGGATTCGCTATCGGGAACGTACAATCCGCAAATACCAGATATCCGTAATTGCGGTCCAAATAATGTAACGGGGAAAAAATATATAACTTCGCATCCTCAGTGTTCTCAAACAGCGTATCCAGGCCGTATTTGGAAGAAAACGGCGCCTTATCAAAGAAAACTCCGTCCTTGTATGCGATTATAGGTCCTGCATCCTCTGTATAAGCCAGCCATTCCTCGGAGCTTCTGGTCTCCTGTTCTACCGTTGCGTTCCGGAAAACATTTTCTATAAAACCTTTATTGACACAACAATAAAACTCTCCCGGATTAATCTGTTTTATAAAATACTGCACGATATTCTTCCAACTGTCAAAGCCTACCGTCTCCATAATATTTTTCTCAAAGTTAATCAGATGATGAATCATTACCCGGCGTACCGAATCGGATACCATTCCCTTTTTCGCAATACTTCCGATTTTCTCCCGTCTTCCCTCACCGACAGAAGCTTCATCCAAAATCATTTCGTCCGAAACCCGGAAATCCGCAGCAACTGCCTCCCCCGCAATCAAACTCAATACTTCCGTACAAGCCTGTTCTCCGATTTCAAAGGAATTTACCTTAACCGAAATAATCTGCGGATAATGGAGACGACATTCATAGGTATAATCATATCCGGTAATTACCACATCCTCCGGCACACGATACCCCTTCTTGGTCAAAATATCGTATACAGTAATTGCCATAGTATCATTGGAACACACAATTGCGTCCGGAAAAGAAAGAGAGGAATTCAACACATCCTTCGCTGCCTTCTCACCGCCGATCACGTAAAAATCCCCTTGAGTAATTCGCTCCGGCTCCACCGGGATACGATTTTCTTTTAACACATCCAGGTATGCTTTGTAACGGGCTTCCGCATCTACATTTCCCTCGATGCCTTTTACAAAGTGAAGCTTCCGCAACCCTCGCTCTTTTACCAGATATTCCATAAGGCTGCGCATTCCCGCATAATTATCCGCCCATACAGCCGGTGCATTCTTATATCTGCACCCGATGGTTACAATCGGACGTGATACCTTCTCTAACATCTGCTCGATTCTATCCTTATTCTCCTTGATATGAAACGCATCCGCAAGCAAAATAATACCGTCAAACAAATTCAAATCCGGTAGCATGGCAATATTCATTTCACCGCGATTGTGACTTCCTTTTTCGTAAATCCCGGTAAACCATACAAATACAGCCACATTGCAGCCATTGGACTTTCCGCACAGTTCGATTCCCTTTAAAACCTCTGCCTGATTATCCGTATCAAGCGCTGTCATTATAACCGCAATATTTTTCCGTTTCATGGCTTCCTCCTATCGTTCGGCATCCTTTCCCTTTCCTCCGGCTCATTTCGTTATCCATTACTTTCAGTGTATCATAACTCTGCTCTTTTTGCCACATAAAAAAACGGAAAATCCATAGAATTTTCCGTTTTCGTCTCCTGTTCTATTTTTTCCTTCCGATTGCCCTCGGGATACTAAAATACGCAACATCGTTTTTCCTTTCACTTTCTTTCAGCATCCGCTTATGGCACTCTTTTGCGTTCTCTGCCACCCGGCTGTCCTTCGCCTCTGTCAGACTCTCTACATGTGTAAGTGCCGCATCTCCCAAATCTTCCAATACACCGAAATCCACCTGTGACAGCTTCCCTGTCTGATAGGCATTCACATTGTACCTTGCAATCATTCCGTCTACGTTTGAGAAACACAAAACCGCAAATAAAATCGTAAAACCGGCAAACGCTGTTCTGCAGAACTTCAGTTTCGTAAACTGTGCCGTAATAATAAGCACAAAAAACATTACCAGAACAAGCATAAACCAGGAGGTATAAATACGAAGGGGCGTCATTCCCATCTCCTTGATGTACAGTACCATCTTGCTAAGGGCCGATACAATCAGAAGAACGGTAAATCCGGAAAGGAGCGTACAATATACCTTCATTGCTACGGAAGGCGTACCGTCCTCCTTTCGCTTTAAAAACAAATTCATACCGGCAATCACACACAAATTGATAACCGCTACGGTACACAATTCAAAGAAACCCTTTCTGGCATAAGCAGCATAGCTGTATTCTTCCGGAAGGGTTCCGCCGAATGCTGCAGTAAAATAATTGAATTGAACCGCAATATACATCGCATAAAACACACAAATCGGAGTAACCGTTGCATATCCCAATACGGCCGGAAAAACTCTTCCCTTTTTTATATCAATAAAGGGTTTGGTCCACTGATTCCGCGTAGCCGCAAAGCTTCCGAACAAATACATCCACACCGGTACCGCCAAAATCAATTCCCACACATATCGGAACTTAAAGGACGGAATCCTATCAAACAGCGCATTCATCCGGTCCGCAAACATGGTATCGCTCCATATCAAAAGATACAACACCAAAATCGACAGCGGAAGTGAGCAAAGAAGTCCCAACAATATATACCATGCCGTTTTACAACTTTTCGGATTTTTCAACAGTTTTTTTGCCGCAGCCGGTGCTTCGTCAAATCTCATAAAAGGTCTCACGCAAATCCCTTCCAGTAAATCCGACACAAAGTGTTCTCCGAACACCTCCGCTCCGCTAAAGGTAAGCCACAAATATGCCAGCAGGAAAAAAGTAAAAGTCGCCGCTAATGTGTTAATCAATCCGTTGGTACAAAACAACGGCACGAGACAAAATAACTCCGCCACGCAAAACACCATGCACTGTGCTTTTATCACAACAAACCCTTTTACCCTTACATAAACCGCACCTAACACCCCCGCAAGCAACCATACGACACCTCCCCAGAGACCTCCCGCAGACCCTGCCGCAAAGTGGGTAAATCCAACGCTCAGTACAAAACACAGTACACTGAGCACCGCTTCCTTTACAGTAAATTCCCTTTTCTTCCCCCCGTCGGTTTTCTTCTCCTTCGTTACTTCCACCAACGCCGTCGTTCCCTGTTCCACTGCCAATTGTCCGTCCATTTCT
>JAFTPY010000025.1 GCA_017463035.1 Lachnospiraceae bacterium | reverse complement strand
GGAATGTAGTACTTGTAGAATAACGGGACAAATGGTATAATCAGTATAGGAAAATCGTATGATTTTTTGTGTCGCAGCTCTGGATGATTTTGAAATCCAAGCGAAGACAAGTAATCGGATAAGAGGGAATAGAATTGATATGAAGAAAAGGATTTCATTGTCCACAACACAAATGATTATGTTAAGCTTCCTGCTGGCGATATTGGCGGGAAGTCTTTTACTGGTGCTGCCGTTTGCTTCGGCGGACGGTAAGTCGGTGGCGTATATTGATGCGCTATTTACGGCCACCACTTCCGTTTGTGTGACCGGGCTGGTGACGGTATCCACGGCGCATGCGTGGAGTTTTTTCGGACAGCTTGTGATATTGATTTTGATTCAAATCGGCGGTCTCGGAATTATTACGATTCTTTCCGGTTTTATGATCAGTCTCAATAAAAAAATCGGACTTGGGGACCGGATGTTGCTTCAGGATGCGTTTAATCTGAGTTCCCTGGCGGGAATTGTACAGTTTTTGCGGAAGGTATTAATCGGTACGTTTATTGTGGAAGGTGTGGGCGCTCTTTTGTATATGACCGTATTTGTTCCGGAATACGGTGTGAAAGGCATCTGGATGTCCATATTTAACGCAATTTCGGCCTTTTGTAATGCGGGAATGGATGTCATCGGAGACGATAGTCTGTGCGGTTATGTACTGCATCCGATGATAAATTTTGTAACGAGTATGCTGATTATACTGGGCGGTATCGGCTATATTGTCTGGTGGGATGTACTTCGTGTTGTAAAGAATTTTAAGAAGCAAAAGTTTAAGTGTTTTGCAAATCTTACCCTGCATAGTAAAATAGCACTTTCCGCAACGGGAATCTTGCTATTTGCGGGGGCGTTACTGTTCTTTTTGTTTGAATATCACAATCCGGAGACCATCGGTGATTTTTCCATGGCGGGGAAGCTGCAGGCGGCAATGTTTCAGTCGGTAACGACCCGAACCGCAGGCTTTGCTACGGTTCCGCAACAGAATTTAACGGATGCCTCGGCGATTGTGTCTTTGTTGCTGATGTTCATCGGCGGTTCGCCGGTGGGCACCGCAGGCGGTGTGAAGACAGTGACGATTGCGGTTTTGTTAATTTCAGCCTTTGCTGTCATCCGAAATAATGAGGATACGGTGTTGTTCCGGCGAAGAATTTCCAAACAGGCGGTAGGAAAAGCGGTTGCGGTAGTCAGTATGTCGTTTATGATTGCTTTTGTATCTACGGTACTGTTGGCGGCGGTTTCCGGTGCACCGGCCCTGGATGTGATGTACGAGACCTTTAGCGCCACCGCAACGGTGGGACTTTCCAGAAATCTGACAGGTACGCTGAATGTGTGGGGAAAACTGGTCATTATCGTTACGATGTATTTGGGACGTGTAGGTCCGATTTCCCTTGTGATTGCATTTAATACCAAGAAAAAGAAGCAAAATATTATCAAAAATCCGACAGAAGAAATCAGTATAGGATAATAAGGACGGAGGTATACAGAATGAAAACAAATCTGAACTATGCGGTATTCGGTTTGGGGCGATACGGAAAAGCTGTGGCAAAGGAGTTGGTGGAAGACGGCGCGGAGGTATTGGCGATTGATATTAATGAAGAAGTGGTAAACGAAGCAAGTGCTGTTATTCCGTTTTGTAAATGTGCGGATATTACGGACCCGGAGGTAATCAAACAGCTTGGAATTTCCAATATGGATGTGGTGGTGATTTCCATGGCGGGGGATTTGGAATCCAGCGTAATGGCAACCATGCTTTGTAAGGAAGCCGGAGTAAATACGGTCATCGTAAAATGTGCCAATGAGATGAATTGTAAGATTATGACAAAGGTAGGCGCGGACCAGGTGGTGATTCCGGAGAGCGAATCGGGCATCCGCTTGGCGAAAAATTTGCTTAGTTCCGGGTTTGTGGACATCATTGAGTTGTCAAAGGATGTTTCTATGGTGGAACTTAGTGTTCGTCCGGAATGGGAAGGAAAGAACCTGATTGAGCTCAGCCTCAGAAAAAAATACGGAATTAATGTTGTGGCACTGATTGAAGGAAAGGAAGTATGCACCAACATCAATCCGGAACAGGCACTTTCTGCCTCTATGAAGCTGATTGTAATCGGGAATACGGCGAAATTAAGCAAATTGAAATAAAAAGGGTTCGCATTTTTTTTGACATATGGTATTGAAAACTACATCTTGTTGTGCTATAATTACGAATCATATTTTTCAAAGAAGGCGATTCTATGTTGGATATTCAGGTTACGGATGTACGTATTTTGCCGGGAGACAGCGGTTTTTTGATTGATGACGGTGTGACATCGATTTTGTTTGATACCAGCTTTGCCTTTACCGGGTATCAGATGGCGGAGAAGGTGAAAGCTCTTTTAGGCAAGCGGAAGCTGGATTATATTTTCCTGAGCCATTCTCATTATGATCATGTTGTAGGTGCTCCCTATGTGTTAAAGTATTACCCGGAGGCCACCGTGGTAGCGGGAGAGTATGCAGCAAAGATTTTTGCAAAGCCGACGGCCCGGGCGATTATGCGGGATTTGGACCGGAAGTATGCGGAGACCTGTGGTGTGACAGAGTATGAAGACTTAATCGACGAACTGAAGGTGGATGTGACCGTAAACGACGGCGATGAAGTAAAGTGCGGCGCTATGACCTTTACGGTGGTTAGTCTGCCTGGACACACGAAGGACTCTATTGCCTTTTATTTGCAGGAGAAGAAGCTTTTGTTAGGCTCCGAGACCTTAGGTGTATACTTCGGCAATGATACCTATTTGCCGTTTTTCCTGGTGGGCTATCAGATGTCCCTGGATGCTTTTGCGAAGGTAAAAGCCATGGATATCGACTATATGCTTCTGCCGCATTACGGTGTGGTGGACAAGGCGGAGACACAGCGTTTTCTTAAAAATGCCGAATGGACCTTCCGGGATACGGCGGAGAAAATTGTGGAGATGTATAAGGCAGGCGGTACGGTAGAAGACGGTATCGAGTATTATAAAGAGCGGTTCTATAAGGACAATGTGATTCCGACCTATCCGGTGAATGCGTTTAAGCTTAATACAAGTATTATGGTGGAGTTGATTAAGAAGGAATTGGTAGACGAAACAGTGATATAGCTAAGGTAAGAATAAGGTATGAAAGAAGAGTTTTGTATGATTTTGCAAAACTCTTCTTTTTTTTGAAAGTCAGATGTGGTATACTGAAGTTTAAGAGAAATCTACGTAAACGAAAGTGCTTAAAATATATCAGGAGGATAACGCAGATGTGGAAAGAAAAGTTAAAGGGATTAATTAAAGATGTGTGCAAAGGAGTAAAAGAAGTTTGTGAAGATGTACAAGAAGAAGTAAAGGATGCGAATATCGGAGAACATTTAAAAAAAGTAGGCGAAGAAATAAAAAAAGCCGGAGAGGACTTAAGGGAGGAGATTTTGTCCGAGGAAAAATCCGATGAAAAAGCGGATGAAAGAGGACAGTCCGATTCCGGAGTGACGGGTACATATGAATTGTGCGATGAGGAAGTAGAACTTGCGGTTCCGACAGAGGACGGACCGAGAGGAGAGTTTACTTGTCTGAATGAGAAAACCTATTCTTTCCTTATTCCGAAGGAGGAGGACTTTGTAGATGAGGGAGATTGCGGTGCGGCGGAGATTCATCAGGCCTACGGATGCGGCAGAGAGATAAATTATGAGCGTGATGCTGTGTTTTATTATTCCATTGCGCCGGAGTTTGACTGTGAGATAAAGGAGAGTCGTGCAAAGGCTGCTTATAGCCGTTATGACAGCGCACCGACCCGTTCAAAGCTTATGGAGATTGAACATCCGTTGTTTACCCATGCCTATTTATTTGATACTCCGAAGAAATATCGTATTACGTATTTAAAGCAGCTTGGAGAGCATGAGCTTTTAGGTTGTGAGTTAATTCTCAGAAAGAGCGGAGGAGATGATACTTGGAAGGCCAAGATGATCGAAGAATTTAAGCGTTTCGCGGGAAGCTGCAGGGAGGTATAAATGGAACCGATTAAACCATACAAAAAAGGCGTGGATTATTCCTATACCTTAGGAGCGTTCCCCACCATCGAATTGTTAAAATGCCGTCCGCAGGCGGTGCGGGAGGTGCTGGTACATTCTACTTTCCCGGAAAAGGCTACCATAGATGAGTTATGCGGAAAGCACAAGATTCCGGTAACCGTAGCGGACAAGCAGATTGGCAGGCTTTCCGATAAGGAGAACTGTTTTGTCATCGGTGTGTTTGATAAGTATACGGAAGATTTAAAGGCAGATGCGCCGCATATTGTGCTGGTAAACCCGAGTAATATGGGGAATCTCGGAACGATTCTCAGGACAGCTGCGGCCATGGGCATTTATGACATTGCCATTATTGCGCCGGGAGTGGATTCC